>CAYUQA010000024.1:0-13776 GCA_964446135.1 uncultured Candidatus Saccharibacteria bacterium
GTCCAATGGCAAAAGACTGCTCGCGAGGTACGATGCGCGAAAATGGCTCAATGAGATCGTTTGCGATCATAATATCTAAGCGCACCAGATCAGCCATCTCATAACCCGATGGCTCATAACTCATTGAGGCATAGCCAGAGCTGACGCTTTTGAGATTGTCATAAAAATCAGTTACTATCTCGGCCAATGGTACGCGATATTTTAATACAACCAACTCTTTAGTTAGATAATCTGTCGCCAAGTAGAAACAACGTATACTAGACATTAGCGTCATGACGTTACCCAGATATGATGTCGGTGCTAAAATCTCCAGGGCAACGAGTGGCTCTTCAATTGATTGAATAATACTTTGATCTGGCAAAAGTGCCGCCGATCGTATCGAGATGCTCTCGCCATTTTTTTGGATAACATGATATTCAACCGATGGCGTTGAGACAATCAGATCAAGTTTGTATTCTCGACGTAAACGCTCGCTGATGATCTCAATATGCAACATGCCCAAAAAACCAAGACGGAAACCACGTCCCAGTCCGGGCGATGATTCTGGTTCATAAGTCAGCGAAGCATCGGTTAATTTTAATTTACCAAGCGCGTCGCGTAAAATCTCGTACTCCTCGCTATTTTCAGGATAAAAACTAGCAAAGACTACCGGCCGAGGTTCTTTGTAACCGGGCATCGGTATCGTAGTCTCTGATGACATCATCGTATCACCGACACGAATATCGCCAACATCTTTTAGGGCAGTGGCGAGATAGCCAATCGAGCCGGCAGCTAATACGTCGCCTTTTTTAAGTTGTGGCGTAAAAGTACCAACTTCTAAAACATCAAATGCCATATGTGAAGCGGCTAAATATATTTTTTGTCCGGCTTTGATCGTACCATTAAAAACACGAACATAACCGAGCACGCCTTTGTAGGAATCAAAACTCGAATCAAAAATCAAAGCGCGCGTATCATCATTTGACAGTGCTGAATCAAGCATGTGATTTTTTTCAGGTGACGGCACTATAGTTATAACTTTTTGCAAAAGCTGCTCCACGCCCTCACCTGTCTTACCTGAAATTTTTAAAATTTGATCTTTTTCAATGAGCAGAAGATTGCTTAATTCTTCTTCCGCCTCATCAACACGGGCGTTTGGTAGATCTATTTTATTGATGACTGGAATAATTACAAGATTCTGTTTTTCAGCTAAATGCAAATTGGCTAGCGTCTGGGCTTGGACGCCCTTGGTGGCATCTACCAGTAATATCGCGCCCTCAACTGCCGCTAAAGAGCGTGAGACTTCGTATGTAAAATCAACATGCCCGGGAGTATCTATGAGATTTAAAATATATTCATTGCCATCAAAACTATACTGCATCTGCACCGGTTGAAGTTTTATGGTAATACCACGTTCGCGTTCGAGTTCCATGGTATCCAAAAACTGTTCCTGCATTTTGCGTTTTTCGATTGTGCCGGTCAACTCCAAAAAACGATCGGCGAGCGTCGACTTTCCGTGATCAATGTGAGCGATAATACAAAAATTGCGAATCTGTTTCATAACTGCTTTTAATAAAATTCCCTATGCCTATATGAAGCGCATAGGGTCTCAGCTATTAGCACATCTACCCATAGTTCTAGTGATTAACTCATAGCAAAGCTCACACCATGCCACCGTAAATCGCTGTTCACAAGCTAACATGTCCTCTTCTATAGATACAACATCTTCTGGAGAGTAGAGCATATAGCAAGCACACAAGACACAAAGTACATTAGTTTCGACTGTAAACTCAGAAGCATTTTGACCATCCATAGGAGACCTCCTTCAATATTAAAATACCACGGAAAATCGAAATAATCAAATCGTTCTAACTGCGTGAGAATTTCCTAAACCACGACCAAGCAAAAATAATCTGAATGATATTACCAAATGAAATCGCCAACGCAAGCGAGATGAGTTTCAAGCGTGGGTCATCAAAATATCCGATGAATAAAAAAGCCATACCGATAGTGCTGACGTCAGATATAATAGAAGCAACCACTGGATAAAAAGTATTATGCAAAGCATAAAATGCCCGATTCACAATTTGCGCCAAAGCATATGGCACAATACTAATCGCAAAAGCCGAGACGACAAGCGCCGTCAGATGGATATCGCTCACTTTAAATTTACCAACACCCAGCAACATACGAATTCCGAATTCACTAAATAATATAGTCAGCACAGTTAGACCGAGTCCGATCCACAATGTCTTACGAATTGTTTTTTTTAGTAGCTCGACCAGTTTTTCGCGTTGATTATCGGCCGATAATTCGGCCATCACCGGGAAAAGAGCCGTTGGCAAAGCGATACCGATAATCGATACGGGCGCGATCCAAATATTATTTGCCAAATTAAAAATCGCAATACTACCAATCGCTATAGTTGAAGCAATGGCGCTAAGAATCGTAAAATTTATCTGACTTGTTGCCAGTGCAAACGTCCGTGGAATCATTAAGGTAAAAATCTCTCTGAGTTCTCTGTCTCTTGTATTTAAAATAAATCGCCAACGAAATCCGGCACGAAATACCGCCGGCATTTGGATCAGTAAATGCAACAAAGCACCGGCAACGACACCAAATGCCAAACCATCAAGTCCAAAAATCGGCACCAAAAAATATATGCCACCGATTATGCCCAGATTATATGCTATTGGAGCTAGTGCATAAGCTAGGAATCTACGCCTCGATTGCAAAATCGCGCCGAACACTGTTGAGATACCAAATAGGATCGGGCTTAAGAACATAATTCGAGTAAGACGGATGGTCAAAATCTGCGCCGCCTCATTAAACCCGGGCGCGATCCAACGAACCAGATACGGCGTGCTAATAATGCCAATAACAGCTAAGGCCACAACTGCGATCAAAGCACTAGTTAAAAAATTACTCGCGACACGCCAGCCGTCTTTATTATCGCGACGAAAAGCGCGCGTAAACACCGGTATAAAAGCGGCTGTGATGGCACCGGTAATAATGAGATTAAAAATAAAATCTGGGATACGAAATGCGGAATAGTAAATATCCAGCGTCTGCGAAGCACCAAAATGACTAGCCAAAATCCGATCCCGGAATAAACCAACAAATCGTGAAACAAAACCAAAAACAGCCAGCATGCTGGCTACGCCAAGGATAGAATGTGTTTTCTGACTCGTCATAGTTCTGCTATGGCAAGCTCACTTCAAATTGCTGATCAGTCGTAAGCTTGTCGTCCCATAGTAACGCAGAACCAACATTTTTCAAAAGAGGCGTCTTGTTTGTGATATGGAGTCCATCTGATGCCTGCAAAGTCATGTGCGCAGTATCGCCTTCAGAGCCTGATTGTTTTTGCCAATACAAACCATATCGTCCGTCTTTCAGAACATCGCTCGACACATGATAACTTAGCCGCACGGATTTTGATTTTTTAGGATCGGTTATCAACCAAAAACCAAAGACGGTTTTACCAGACTCAATAAAAACATCGATGCCATCGGCAGTGCGTTGAATCGTATTCTCTACTGATACTAAATCGGGATCGCGTTGATATGAGTTAATATCTTGTACCAATGTTTTATAAGATGGAACATCAACACCATCACTAGCATCCAGTATGGCGCCGCGAGGCACATAAACTCTGACATAGGCCGGATTTGGTCGATTATAAAAACCGTATTTTGAATCACCGCCACTATGAAAGCGGTTGATCGTAAGTTCGTGTTGTACGCCATCTGGTTTTAAAGTTGTAATCAGCTTGAGCGTGTTATCAGTAAAAGCATCCGCTTTTGATCCTTTAATATTTGTATAGACCACTGACAAAAAATCACCATCCGTCTTTTTAAGCGAGCCGTCAAAACCCCTAGCAATGACCGTCTCTTGCAATGATTTGTCATTAAAATAAGCAAGGATTTGTTTTTTCTGTAGACGTCCGCTCAACGCATCGATTATCTTCACCCAGTTTTCTTTGTCTTGATGACGTAAAATATCAAATAATTTTGGCTGTAAATCTTTTAAGATTGTTTTGGGCTGGGTTCGATTATCGCCATATTCAATCTCATCTTGAATCTCAGCAATAAAATTATCAGCGGTCAGTGTTACGCGATATTCTGGTAGTTCAATCGGTCCAACAACACGTAATATATCCGTAATCAGATCGGGTGTTATCGCCAGAACACCATCAACTTTAGGACCACCATCGAGTCGATACATTGATTCTATTTTTTCTGCCGATGTTGGAAAATCAGCAAACCAGTTCGCGTCGCGCATACCCCACGTCGGTGTGATATGTTGTAGTGGCACTGGCGGCACGATTTTTTCTTTCATTTGACCGTCTGGATTATAAATATCGTCTACTTTTATGTCTCTAAGATAACCATTATCAAAAGTAATCACGGCATAACTTCCGGGAAAACCGCCGGTCGCTCGTAGTTCGCTATTGTTCTGAAATAAAACTAGATAGTTTTTTTTGCCCTGACCAATCATCTTTACCAACAAATCCGCATAAGCCGCCGCGCTACTACCGTACTGATTCAGAGAAGGAATCTTTTCTTGGAATGTATCCAGTACCGCCTTTTTCTCTGGAGGGATCGCTGTAATATCAATATCGGCCAGTAGATTCTGAGCTCGGCCTACGTTCTGGTTGGCGAAAACCAAAACATCTCGAAACTCGCGAATAAGCGTACCGAGTGGTTTTTGTGTTTTTGGATTTTGATAATCAAAATAGGCGGCCAAATCAGCTTTGTAGAGTGTATCGAACGCGAGCGAAAGGTTCTCGCCCGCTTTTGCTATTGATTGTCCGGCTTCGACTAAATTGTTAGCCGCGCCGATTTTATTTAAAAGTGGCACGTGTCGAAATGCCGTCAAAAAAGAAGCGCCGATTTTACTCAAAGTGCCCGACGCCTTGGTAAGATCATCATATGCCAGAGCAAAGCTATTAGCCGCACTACCAAAATCATTCCCCTTTAGCTGTACGTTTGCTTCTTCGAGGTTAGCTACAGCATTACTGCCGTTGCGTAATACGTTATTCTGAACACTAATACTTCTGGAGTAGCTCAACCAAGCCACAAACATAAACAAACTTAAAAATATAACTAGTGATAAACTCCAGTGTCTGACAAAATCACCACGCGTTTTGGTGCGCGCTACTGCATGACGAGCTTGTGGTACATCTGCCCAGACATTTGTCGCTGATGGTGCTACAGATACTAGTTCTGCTTCTGAACCATAAGTCTGCGTGCGTGACTGACGCAATGCTCTTTCGATGTCATTTGAGGCTAGGGAGTGTCGGTGTGTGACAAAATGCGCCCTTAAATCTGGCGCCCGCACAAAACTGGCCTTGCGTGGTAGTAGTTGATCTATCTTATGTGGCGGTGTATAGGGTAGCGGCTCAAGCGTATTGGCAACGGCTGGCACAGGTATATACTCGTCATCCGGTGATGACGCCGTCTCGATAGACATACCCGCCGATACCTCGTCATACTCTGACTCCTGTTGTGGCAAATAGTCAGCCAAAACCAGAGTTAAATCCAGCTCGCCACTAAGCACATCTTCAAACTCCCGCAGGATTGAGTCGCGCTTTGCGGGTATTGGCATGGCCACTACTTCGAGTATGGGTTCCTTCGGTTGCTCAATCTTCTGCGCCGAAACTACCGGAGTCAAAGCTTCAGGATATTCAATAATAGAGGGCTTATGGCGTGGTTTTCGCGCTGTCAAATCAACACGCAAATTAATCCGCGGAGTAACACGCCGTAGAATGTGCGACGGAACATCACCCGATGCATCAATCGGTTTTATATCAAACAAAGCCCCAAGAATATTTTTTCGAGGCATAGATATATTATACCTCTCTATCCATAAAACATCTGTTGATGAAAAATAAAAGGATCATCTACTATTATACAGCTGGATTTTGTCCTTAAAGCTCTCGACGCTGAATTTTTCGGCATGGGCGCGGATTGAGAAAGGATTAAATTTTGTTTGATAGTATCGGCCAACGGCTTGGGCAATATCGATCTCGCTTTGTTCATCAAAAAATATGCCGGTTTCGTCTTCTACTACAGTCTCGAGCGCGCCACCGGCACGATAAGCAAGTACCGGTCGGCCCGAAGCCATGGCTTCAAGCGGCACGATCCCGAAATCTTCTTCCTGCGGGAAAATCAACGCCTGACAGCGGCTATATTCTGTCGCCAGTCTTACGTCATTGACTTGGCCCAGAAATTCTATAGTCGGACCGGCCATCGCAGTAAGGCGTTTTAACTCCGGACCAGCACCGATAATTTTCAATTTTTTTTGCATAGCATTAAATGCCGAGATCACCAGATCAAAACGCTTGTAAGGCACCATGCGTCCGACCATTAGAAAAAAATCGTCCTGTTGTGGCCCAATGAAAAATCTTTCTGGACGGACCGGCGGATGGATCACGACTGCTTCGCGTTGATAATATTTTTTAATTCGCTTACGAACAAAATCAGAATTAGCAATAAGCTCATCGGGTCGCTGTGCCGCCTGCTGATCCCAAATTCGCAAATAAGTCAAAAAAGGTGGCAGAATTTTTTTAATTGGCCACGGATAAAAAAATTCTTCAATATAGCGATGGCTATCATCCCATAAAAAACGGGTTGGCGTACTAATGTAGGAGATATGAAGAGTTTCTGGTTTGGTAACAATTCCTTTGGCAAATGAATGCGTATTTGAAATCACCAGATCAAAATCACGCAAATCAAATTGCTCAATCGCAAATGGCATCAAAACCGGCAATAGACGATGATATTTTGAAGCGCCAGGTATTTTTTGTAAAAGAGAGGTCTTAATCTGTCGTTTTGCAAAAACACCGTTGGTAGCATCTGCATCATAAAGCAATGTATAGATCGGCGCGTCTGGAAAAATTTCGCATAAAACCTCAAGCACTCGTTCAGCGCCACCATATTGAATTAAATAATCATGCACCAATGCAATCTTCATAGTTCTTTGACGCTACACAACAAAACACAAAAAGTCCACATTCGGCCAGTAAGCCACATGTGTTCGGTCGCACATAAAAAATGTCCTGCGTGATTGCAGGACTGGTTTAAAAAAGCTCTACTTCCAGATCTGTTTCTTTGGAGTTGTATCGCTTCGATGGCTTTGGTAAAACATGCATTCGGATCTGTCTCGGATCGTCATGACTTATAATATCCCAGTAAAAAAGATAAACTTCACGACGAAGCTCAATTTTTAGTGCCAGTGGTCGCCATACTTTTGAGTCGTCTTTGAGCTGACCGATAACAGCCGGGGCACTAAAACCATCAAGGCCAGTATCCGCTCTGGTCAAAGGATTGGTCATAAAAAAAATGTGAGCTTTCAAAAAACGATCAAAACAATCATAATCCGAAGAGTAATCTTTTCTTAACTGATACTCTTTATTTATATGAGTCACATCGAATCCATAATTCACAAGACCGTGATCAGGGAAAATAAGTTCGAGTGCCTGCAACATCATCTTATAAAAAATCTTCGGACGACGAATAATCATCCAAGCACCTCCTTGTCAAGGCACTATCAAAACTAGGTTTATTGTAAACCAAAATATAACTCCTGTAAATTAGACTGCCGAGCGATCACGGAATAATTTTAATACTGTTAAAATTAGAATCCTAATATCCTGCCAAAGCGTCCAGTTTTCAATATAGAGCGAATCAAGAGCTACTTCTTGATCAAACGGCAAATCAGAACTACCAGAAATCTGTGCCATACCGGTCACGCCAGCTTTAATAGCCAAAACCCGACGATGATGTTTTTGATAAAGCTCAATCTCGTCCGGCTGATGTGGTCGCGGACCAACCAGCGAGACGTCGCCTTTAAGCACATTCCAGAGTTGTGGTAATTCATCGAGACGATATTTTCGCAATATACGTCCGATGCCAGTTACCCGAGGATCATCTCTTATTTTAAAAAGCGGACTATCGACACGTTCGTTTAATTGCATCAGATACGGTTTTAACTCTTCGGCATTTTCAATCATCGAGCGGAATTTATACAAACGAAAATGTTTGCGACAACTAACCCTCTTAAGTCCTACAAACACCGACCCAGCCGTCTCCCATTTTATTGAAAAAGCAACGGCAATGAATATCGGCGACAGAACTATCAAACCAAACAACGAACCAATCACATCGAGTCCGCGTTTAAAAACCTGCCCCCAGCCATGCAATGCTGTGCGATGCAATTCGACTACTGGTAAGCCAGCAAATGTCGTCATCTCTATATTCTTAGTTAATGTTTGAAAAGTATTGGGCACAAAACGAAAACCGATATGATGTTCATGTAAAAAATCTATAAGCTCAATCGAACGCGCGTGTTCTAAATCAGCATTGGCCAAAATGACTTCATCAATTGCATCCCGTTTAACCAGATCACTCATAAGTAAGAAATCGGGTTCGGAAATATTTTTTACCAAAACATAACCAGCGACTGGATTCTGCTCGATCTCGATAGCGATACGTTGGCTTATCTCTCCAGCTCCTATCAGAAGAACTCGGTGAAGCGCAAAGCCATGATGCGTCATGACATATTTTTGGATATATCGCATCGCCAAGCGGCCGATACCGACAAATAGCATCGCCAAAATCCAGAAAGCCACGACTAAAAATCTGGAGTCAAATAACTCCTGCCGCAAAAAGATAGCGACGATCACCAACATTATCGCCGCCGATGAACTCAATATTACGCTAGAAAATTCCTCAATAACACTACGGGTACTCCGTAGATGATATAATCCGGCCAAAGCATAGATCAACAAAAAGATCGCGCTCACCAACGCGACCAAAAGAATATATCTCTCGATAGGTAAATTGATCTGAAACAATACCGGCCGGAATACCGAGATCACACCAGTACGCAAAAAATATGCGGCCAAGCCAGCCAGCATCAACATCACAAAATCCACTGGAACAGCGACAATACTAAAGATAATTTCACTCTTTTTCACCCTTGAAAGATAATCCAAAAAACAGTAAAAATCAATAGAATAAGCCCGAACGCGTAATGTTCGAGCTTTCCCCATATTTCACTATCAATGGCTGTTTTTTTGCTTCGATTCATCGTCCATAGATTCTTCTGTTTCCGGAAAAAACTCCACAATGCCAGACCCGGCTACATCCATGCCGATTGCACAACTCCGCTCACTAAGCCACTGCAAAAACACAGTAGCTCTTGCAGGTGTCAGTGTCTGGACGAATTCAAACACAAACTTCGCCACAGCATTCTGTCCAATGCGATAAAACAAAACCTCAAGTGTGGCAAAAGCCATTGGATACTTCAAAGCTAGTTCGGCAATGTTCTTTTCATCTTTTTCTCTATTTGATTCACGGAATTTATACTGAATATCCGAAGAAAGTGGTCCAAAGAGGTCATAGAAAGCCACCGTTACTCTGATTACAATATAAGCGACTTGTTCGGTGGTAAAACCATCGACACCCAATTCTCGAGCATAGTCGCAAAGAAATTTAGCTTTACTGGCAAGTGGAGCCAATCTGTTTATCTTTTCTTTAAACAAGGAACTATCTCTCTCTATTTTATCTTTGTAATTTTTTAAAGACTTTTCAATTGTACTCAATCGTCCCTGCTCCTCTGTAAATTGTTTGTCGGAGATAACAGAACAAGGAAGTCCGTGCAAAAGGATAAAGGCAGACAGCATTTCTTGTAGCGTATCGTCCGAATCATACGTACGAAGCAATATCTTTTCGAATGCCGCGTAGATACTACATGATCCGCTAATGATTTGGAGCACTTCTTTTTGTACCGAATTTAGTTTTTGATTAAATTGATTTTTATCTTTTATCACTTTTTTATCACTTTCTTTTCAAGATTCTCACGAACAAATTTAAAGTATAATTATTTACAAAGTTTGTCAAACTAAAACTCCGCCGAAGCGGAGTTTTAGGGAGGTCTGTAAGCCGAATTCTGTTTTACCCGCCGAGGCAGGTAAAGATGATTATTTATCTAGGCTCCGATTTACATCGGAGCTCAAGCGTACGAACTTTTCGAACTCGCGCCCGAAGGCCGAGAACGCTGTACTTGCACCAGGCAGGGTTTCGCACGCATCCATATCACTATGGAGCGATCCCTTTGGGAACTTTTCACCCTTGCCCGCCGGAGCTTTAACGAAGGAGGGTGTGCCTCCTTTGCAAACGACAGGCAGGAATAGTCTCTGTGCCACTTTCCCTAAATTTAGATCAAAAACTTTTGTCTTAAGAACAAAAAGGTTCGATCGTATGTTTGGTGGCCGTTAGCCACTGCCGCGACACCTACGAATGACAGGTCAAATGGGCCTGCCCGCCGTAGGCGGGTGTTCGGACTTTCCTCACTCTGGCAAAGCCAAAGCGCAATCACCCAACCTCCACATATATTATATCACATTTCTCCAAAAAGAAAAGGTGCATTAGCTGATGGTCGCCATATCCAAAGCTTGATTGACCATTTTGTCGGCGGCTTTGTTGTGTTCGCGGTAGATGTGTTTGAAGGTAACGTTGGCGAATTCGTGGCGCATGGTTTGAATCTGCATGAAAAATGGTTTGAGGTTTTCATTTTTCATGCGGTACTCGCCGCTCATGTGTTTGGCGAGTAATTCACTATCAACATGAAAATCCAGCCAGGTATTTTTGGCATGCGCGCTACCTACGAGTTCTTTAGCTTTTTTCATGGCCGAGACCACGGCACTATATTCAGCGACGTTATTAGTCGTCTTGCCAAGATACTCGCCGTACTCTTCTTTGATCGAGCCATCAGCCGACTCAATAACCACGCCCAAGGCCGCCGGTCCCGGGTTACCACGCGAGCCGCCGTCAGTATGAATAATGAGATGAATGAGATCAGCCATTTTGATTTAAGTATTGTACTACATCATTGATAATTGTATCCATCTCGGTTCGAGTTTTAGTCTCAACACCGCCCACATTCTGATGACCGCCGCCGCCATAGTGGGCGAGAAATTCACCAATGTTTACTTTCGGCGAATCAGCGAGCCATGGATTACGGCCAACAGAAATATGGTACTCGCCGCTGTGTTCTTTGAGCGTTACCGAATATGACAACTCGGGATGGACATAATATTCGGAAAATCGCTGAATATATGTCTTTGAAATCGTCGAGTCAATCACGGCGACTTTGTCATGGATTACCAGACACGAATCAAGATGTTTTAGAGATTCGGATTGCTCTGATTTCATATGCGCCAGCGGTTCGGCAAACATCGGCAATACCAAAATGTCCTCGAGTGATTGCATGGCTAAATTTTCAATGAGATATTTTTGGATACCCAAGCGCGCATCATCGTGCAAATAACTGATCAGGCGCGCAATTTGAATCGCCGATTCACGCATCTCTAAAAACTGTTCGACTGATTTGTATTTCGCGCCGTCGATGATATCGAGCCACGGCAAGAGATCGCGGATTAATTGCGACGGTTGATAATCATGTGTCTGTTCTAAATGTCGTAAAATCAATCCGGCCGCTGATGGCGCAGTTTTGTCAAACACATGCTTATCAGTATTTTTAAAATTATCCTGCCATTCTTTTTTAATAAAAGCAGTCTCATGATGATCGAGCCACCATTCGGCTGAAGGATGATACATAAAATCAACCAAGATAAAGGGATGTTTAAAATCATAATCGGGCCAGGCGCTTTTAAGTGCCGGGGTGTATTGAACCGGGTGCAATTCGCCAAGCTCATAGCCACGGGATTTTAGAAAATCAAAAAAAATCGCGCCGCTGGCGGTACCATCAAAATCATCATGATAATAGAGATTATACTTCATATCCGATTGCAATAAGTCCAGGCAATGCTCTTCCTGCTAAAAATGCCAGCATCGCGCCGCCGCCAGTTGAAACAAAAGAAAATTTCTCGAGAAGATCAGGCACAGCCGCCAAAGTATCGCCGCCGCCAACCACAGAAGTCGGCACATCAAGAATAGCTTTAGTGATCGCCTGCGTGCCACGGGCAAAAATCTCGACTTCGCTCAATCCAACAGGACCATTCCAAACCACAAGTGAACTTTTTTGAATCACTCCGATAAAGCGTTCAATCGTCATTGGGCCAATATCTAAAATCATCGCCTCGGGCGGCGCGCCCTCACCACGATCCACCGTATAGCTTTCCTGATTGCCAGTATTATCTTTACTAACTACAAAATCATCGGGCAAGGTAACCCGATGCGGATCAAACGTAACCTCGACATCTTCTGTACGCGATCTACCAATCGCAATCCCTTCTTTGGCGACTAGTACATTTGCCAGCACACCGCCGACCAAAATATGCTCGGCACGATCCAAAAAGTTTTCAATCACCGGTAATTTTGTTGATGCTTTTGCGCCACCCAGAATCAACGTCTTGCCCTCCTTCGGCGCTTCAAGTATTAAAGAGAGGTGTTTGATCTCATCGCGAAGTAAAAAACCGGCATAACTTTTTAAATGTTTTGTAATAGCAACGAGCGAAGCATGTTCTCGATGCACCGCGCCAAATGCGTCACTTACATAAATGTCAAAACCCTTCGCGAACTGTTCAGCGAAATGATCATCATTTTGTTCTTCGCCATCATGAAAACGAACATTTTCGATCAAGACACAATCGTACTCATCGAGTAACGAAGCGGCATCGGCACCGATACTGTCAGTATAGAAAATATCGCGACCAAGTAATGATCCGATTTGATCCACAAGTGGTTCAAATGATTTGTCATCGGCCAAATGCGCGCACAGCGCTACGCGCGCTCCAGCACCGATCAGAAAATCTATAGTCTGTTTGGCCTTAACAATTCTAAAAGTTTCAGTAATCTGGCCGTGATCAAGCGGCACGTTAAAATCGACTCGCAATAAAACTTTTTTGCCACGCAGTTCATCTCTAGATAGTTCATCAATATAATGAATCATGATTAGAATTGTTACATTGATTTAAGTAGTGCTTCTAGGCCATCGGGTTTTAGACTCTGGCTACCGACGACAAAACCATCCAGTGATGGCATTGAAATAATATCTTTGTGTTCAGCGCTAACACTGCCGCCATACAAAACCGGCGGGATTTGGTCATCGGATAGTTGCATCATTTTGCGACAAATATCACGGATGATGGCAACCCCCGACTCAATATGTTCTGACGAAGCAATATCGCTACCTTTTTGGCTGCTGATCGCCCATGATGGCTCATAGCATAGGATCATTTTGCTAATCTGCTCGACTGAAACGCCGGCCAGATTGCGAGAGATCTGATCGATCAATATATCCTCGCGTGGTTCTTCGCGTTCACGCTCGCCGATCAAAAGTATTGAAGTTATGTCATTGCGTAATGCCGCGTGTATTTTTTTATTTATCATCTCATCAGTCTCATCCAGATTTATGCGCCGCTCGGAGTGACCAATCAAAACATACGAAACGCTATTGTCTTTTAGCATGAGCGGAGAAATCTCGCCAGTATAGGCCCCTTCATCTTCCCAAAAAATATCTTGGGCGCCCAGTGCGATATTATCATCAATATGATCTTTGCAATCCGACAAAAAAACAAAAGCTGGACAGATGACTGTCGTAATCGCTGAATATTTTTTTGCTATAGCGACCGACTGCTCACATAATTTTTTTGCTTCATTATGTGTCTGCGGACGCATTTTCCAATTCGCAATAAAGTATTTCATAAATATTAATACTTATTTCGTATCACATTCCAGCGAATTTTCAAAAATTCACCGAGTGTTTTAAACATACCACCGAGTGTCATTCGGCTTTGGGTATCATTGTACCACGTAATTGGAATTTCTT
>CAYUQA010000025.1:0-8471 GCA_964446135.1 uncultured Candidatus Saccharibacteria bacterium
TTGCGACGTTCTTTGACACGTGAGTCGCGAGTTAGATAGCCAGAACGCTTAAGCTTTTTGGCAAAGTTGGGATCGAATAATACCAGCGCGCGACTTAAACCAAACTTAATTGCATCGGCTTGACCGGCGATACCGCCACCATTGACTAATACTGTCGCCTTGAAACGATTAAGTGATTTGAGTTTACGTAATGGCGCCTCGACTATGTATTGCAGGCGCATAGTGGAAAAATAGTCTCGATAGGATTTGCCGTTAACTATCACGATAGCCTGATTATCGTCTTCTTGAACATCGGTGGATTTTTTGGTGTACAAACGAACGCGAGCAACTGCTTCTTTACGACGACCGACGGATTCGTAGTATTTTTGGACTTCATTGCGTTTATCCTCATCGTCGATCAATGTCTCATCACCAGCTTCTTTTTGCGCCAATTCAGGATCAGCAATTAAAGAGTCTCCCGTATCTACCGGTATCAATATCTCTTCTTGATTTAAATCTATAGTCGGTGAAGTATTCATGATTATTTAATCTCTAAATTCTTGATTATCTTATCTCTTAAACGATTTTTTGCAAGCATTGCATATACAGCTGAACGAAAAACTTTTTTAGGATTTTTATCAAAAGCCGTCTCCAGAGTTTGAGAATAAATACCGCCCGGAAAACCAGAATAGCGATAATATACTTTTTTTTGTAACTTATGGCCGGTAAATTTTAGTTTTTGGATATTAGTAATAAGTACCTTTTCTGTAGGCAAAATATGGGGTTGATAAGCGGGGGATGTTTTGCCACGCAAAGCATAGGCAACTTTACTTGCTAAACGGCCCATCGATTGATTTGTGGCATCAAATGTGTGCGTCATATTAAAATATTAAGCTATGAATTCTATAATGGCCATTCTAGCACCGTCACTTACACGTCGTGATAGGGGATGCATACGCACAGTTCCGCCTTTGCGTTCATTAAACTTTGGCGCAATCTCAACCAATTTGCGACCAGAAGCTTCGGTCAATCTACCGGATAAAAGTCTAAGTGTGGCAACTGGGGTTTTCTCGTGTTTGTGCGCTACTGTCACTAGATGTTCGATGTACATGCGGAGACTCTTTGCCTTTGCTTCTGTAGTTTTGACACGACCACGTTCAATCAACGCTATCGCAAGCGATTTCATCAACGCAGAGCGTTGTTTGTTGGTACGACCAAATTTTCTTTTTTTCTTACCGTGTTCCATAGTAAATTATTCAATGATATCTTCGGCTGTGTCTGTAGTCTCTATCTCAGTCTTTTTTGATTTGCGAGCGCGCTTTTTTGGCGCGTCAGTCTCTTCAGCTTCTTTTTTATCATCCGTAATATCTGATTCATCTGCTCCAAATTTATGTTCTGGCGCGACAGCATCTTCACCCACAGTGTTGATAATAGTAAAGTGTTCTATTAAAATTTGGGAGGCCCTTTTTAGTGCTTCCTCTGCGGTGACACTGCCATCGGTCTCAACATCTAATATGACTTTGTTATAGTCGGTGCGTTGACCGACACGAATATTCTCTACGATAAAATTGACATTCTGTATTGGAGTAAAAATACCGTCAACGGCAATCTTGCCGACACCGAGCTTTTCTTTTTGACGTTGTTCAACAGGAACATACCCGACACCTTTTTCAATAGTCATTTCAATCTCAAGTTCAGTCTTTGGATTGGTAATGGTAGCGATCGGCTGATCGTGATTGATGATCTCAATATCAGCATTTTTCTGGATATCGGCGGCAGTAACTACTTTTTCACCTTTTGCTTCTAGTAAAACTGTCACTGGTTCGTCGACAAAAAGTTTAAAACGAACTTTTTTAAGATTTAAAATAATATCAATAACATCTTCCAGTATGCCATCAATGGCTGAAAACTCATGGTCAACGCCCTTGATCTTAATCGCAGTGACTGCCGCACCCTCTAAAGATGAGATCAAAACACGGCGCAAGCCATTGCCGATTGTCATACCATATCCCGGGTAAAGCGGGCTAATCTCAAAGACGGTCTTATTACCTTCTTGAGAAATTATCTTTGGTTCTGTTGGAAGCTGAATCATAAATGTTTAGTCAGTATTGATAGCTAGGAGGACTCTACCTCAAAGCAATCATAACGGACTTAATTAACGTGAATAATATTCAATAATAGACTGGATATCCTTTGGCTCTAATCCACTCTCTTCAATCGTCGGGATACTATCTATAGTCGCAGACACCGTATTCTTATCAAATGTCATCCAGCGTGGTGGATTGTGTTTCTTTATAATATCCGGCACAAAGCTAGAAAAATATTTGGTCTTCAAACTACCGTCACGTACCCTGATCACATCGCCGACTCTCACTCTAAAAGATGGGATGCCGACCTTTTTTCCATTTACTGTAATATGGCCATGATTGACTAGCTGACGAGCTTGATCACGAGATTGACCTATGCCAAGACGATATATAACATTATCTAGCCGTTGTTCAAGACTACGCATCAATACATCGCCAGCCTGATCACGAGAAGTAACAGCATCCCTGACAAGATTTCGAAACTGACGCTCTAACAAACGATAGGTCTGTCTGACTTTTTGTTTCGATCTAAGTTGCTGACCATATTCAGACAGCCTGCCTCGAAAACTCTTACCATGAACACCCGGAGGATAAGGCCGTCTGACTGTGGCTGACTTTTGAGAATATGAACGTTCGCCCTTAAGAAAGAGTTTAGCTCCTAAGCGTCGTTCTATTTTTTCTTTTGGTCCTGTATAGCGTGCCATAAATAATTTCGAATAATGAATCCGGAATAATGAATAGGGATTTATTTTCTGTCTTTTCCTTATTCGCTATTCTAGATTCCTTATTCTTTTTTTAAACTCGACGTGGTTTCGGCGCGCGGACGCCATTATGGGGAACTGGGGTTTTATCTGTAATGCCGGTTATGTTTATACCACTACTAGCAACACCTCGGATAGCAGCTTCACGACCGGGACCGATACCACTGACAGAGACTCGCACTTCTTGAAGACCAAAATTCTTGGCCTTCTCAACAGCATCACGAGCCACAAGAGTTGCGGCATAGGGAGTAGATTTGCGAGCACCCTTAAAACCCATGGAACCAGCTGAAGACCAGATAAAAACTTCGCCGTTCAAATCAGCAACAGACACTAAAGTATTGTTATAGGAAGAGGAGATATTAATGATACCTCGCAAAACTTGTCGCTTTGATGCTTTTGCATTCAAATGAACGGCATTACTAGATGCAGTTAAATCAGAACCGGCTTTTGTAATGATGCGTTTTTTACCCATAATCTTAAAACTCTGAATAAAGAATCTGGAATAGAGAATAAAGATTTTTATTTTCTCTGCTTTCCACTTCTTTATTCCTTATTCTAAATTCCTTATTCGGATTGCTATGTCTTCTGACCTGCTGGCTTTCGTCCAGAACCCATAGTTTTGCGAATGTTGCCACGAAGCGTACGGGAATTGGTTTTGGTACGACCATGAATAGGTAAATGTCTGCTGTGACGAGTACCTCGCCATGTGCCAATCTCTTTTAGGCGTTTAATATTTTCACTTTTTTCACGACGTAATTCACCCTCCACTTTATAATTCTTTTCTAAAATTGATTGAATCCTATTTATCTCTTCACTACTAAGATCACTGGTCATTTTTTTGATATCAATTTGGGCTGTATGAAGAATAATCTTGGCGTTAGTTTGACCGACACCATAAATATATCGAAGTGAAAATTCGATTTTTTTATTGTCTGGAATGTTTACGCCGGATATACGTGCCATGATCTTGGAAGATTAAAACTTTGAATAATGAGCAGTGAATTCTTTATTCTTTATTCTTTATTCATCTCTTATCCCTGTCGCTGTTTATGCTTTGGATTTGAGCAAATACAATAGAGTTTGCCTTTACGGCGAACTATTTTGCATTTGGCACACATTTTTTTTACCGAAGCACGTACCTTCATATTATTTGCGGTATACGATCCTACCTTTCTGACCGTCAGGACCCAACTCCACAGTAACAGTATCGCCGACCATAACTTTTATATAGTGGAGGCGCATCTTGCCAGCAAGATAGGCAAGTATCTCCTTGCCATTCTCTAGGCGGACACGAAATTTGGTATCAGGAAGAGCATCTGTAACAACGCCTTCAATTTTTTGTTTTTGATCGGTCAAGATCAGGAGGGGATTAAATAAAAAAATGGATTTCGCTAGGAAATCAGCACTTCCCAAGGCGCTATTCCATTGGCTCATATGATAGCAAAAAACTAGGCCTAATGTCAAACTAAGAGCCTATGGATACCTTGGTCAATCTACCGAGATAGATAAAATATAAGCTATTGCTTTCCGGATCATAAAAAGATTGGCCAGAAAATGTAATTATATCTTGGGCTACGGCACCGCCTCGATCATCGATCTCTACAAGTTTGATATCGTTACCAAAATGAACAATAATGTGCTCCTTATCTTTGTACCATTGGACATCTGATATATCTTTATCAAACTTGGCAATAAGATAATTGTCGCCGATTTTTTTAAAAGGTTGATAGCCAGTATCTTTAAACCAGTAGACCCATATCTCTCGCTTATTAAACCAAATAATTTTTGATGCATCTGGCGAAGCAATATATCTAGCACCATCTATGGCTTGCTTTAAAAGCACATTATTATTTAACAACAATTCGACTTGTGATGTCTCTTCTAATTTCTTATTTGGCTTATAATCCGGGACTAGGTTTCCAGTTTTTAAATCAAAGGTGTCAGTTTTATATATTTTTTTCTTTGGTACAAATCCAGCCAAACGAATAACGTTTTGCTCTTGGTCGTAACTCATCGAGCTAACTATAAATGATGGGGTTGCTAATGTAATATATTCAAAAGTTGTCGGCAGTAAAACTATACTAGAAAAATCAGTGAATACTCCGGCTTCTACGGCAAATGTCTTTTGCCATGACTGAAAACCCTCAGCAGTTACTTTAATATTATAATCTTGCGGTATCAAACCACCCTTTGAAAAACTTTTTGTAATAAAAGAAGTATTACCAACACGTTCATCGTTTATTGATATTTGGGCACTGACGTTGGTACCAAAACGCAAAGAACCTGTTTTTACAATATTGCCGGTATTAAAATCATATGTATAGCCAAGCGAAAAAATAACCACCAATGGGCTAGCGATGGCAAAGGCGATGATAGAGACCCAAAACAAAAGCTGGCGGCGCTGTTTATTCATAGAGTATCAGTAAATATCCTATGTATTATACATTATGAAGATCTGGATGTAAACATTGCTATTGAGGTCATCTCTTGTCATAAATAGATCGACCTTGATTATTTAAAGGCCCTAAAATAATGCTAACAAAAAAGATAGGCATCGACTTAGGCACGACAAATACTCTTGTTTATATACCCGGCAAAGGACTCCTAATAAACGAGCCCTCTGTTGTCGCGATATCAATCAGCGACAACAAAATTATCGCTGTCGGTGATGAGGCAAAAGAAATGATCGGTCGCGCACCCGATAGTATTATCGTCTCTAGACCACTGCGCGATGGGGCAATAGCCGATTATCGCATCACCGAGGCAATGCTTAAATATTTTATTAAGAAAGCCGGTGGTAAATTTAACTTTTTAAAACCAGAAATTCTAGTCTCTGTTCCGGCTGGTGTCACCTCGACTGAACGCCGTGCGGTTATTGAAGCGACCATTAACGCCGGCGCAAAAGCTTGCTACCTAGTAAAAGAACCGGTATTAGCCGCTATCGGAGCCGGCATACCGATCAATAGCCCGATAGGCAATATGATACTGAATATAGGTGGTGGTACATCAGACGTTGCTGTCATATCACTAGGCGGAATTGTCAGTTGGGCCTCAGCCAGAGTTGGTGGTAATAAAATTGACTTAGCGATAGTCGAATATGTAAAAAAGAAACATGGTATGGCGATAGGCGAGCGTACAGCCGAGTTGATAAAAATAGCCATCGGCAATGCCATGCGCCAAAAAAATGAAGAGCGCATCAATGTACGCGGTCGTGATTTGAGTACTGGATATCCAAAAACGATCGAACTAGCCACAAATGAAATCAACGATGCGATTCAGGAACAGCTACATGAGATTGTTCAAACGGTAAAAAATGTTCTTCGGGATACGCCGCCAGAACTATGCTCGGATATCATGGATCAAGGCATTATGATCTCGGGCGGCGGCGCTATGCTCAAAAATATCGGCACGCTAATTACCAGCATAATAGGAGTTTCGACACGCATCGCGGAAGATTCATTACTTTGTGTTTCAAAAGGCACTGGAATTGTCCTTGATAATCTAGAGGCATACAAGAAAAATATTATGTCCAAAAGATAAAAAAAGCGCCGATGTTATTCGGTGCTTATCTAGGAAGGCTACATAACGAGATCAGAATCGTCTTCTAGATCACCACGTCTTTGACCGAATAATATTCCAAGGGGCTGACGATCCTTAAAACAAGAGCGGGAAAGCATTCGAATAGCATAATCCCGCAGTGATTCTCTATACTCTATCTGTGCTCGGATCATCGGTTGAGTCTTTAATGCTCTTACTATAAATTCAATTTGTGTTTCAAATGTAGCGCTAGTTACAGATTTTTCAGCATCTGCCTTAGTATTGCTTTTTGCGGTTTTAACTTTATCATTAGCCACAATAGCACCTCCTGAATGAATTTCGAACTAGATAAATTATAGATTAAATAAAGATAATGTCAAAACTACGCATTATATTAGCCCACGATAAACTTAGCGGCATATCTGGCACCGAACGTGTTATCAGGGCATTGACAGAGATTTTCCCAAAAGCACCACTGGTTACTCTGGATCATGATCGAAACTTTACTAGGGATTTTTTGCCCAATACTCGAGTAGTTGAAGTAGGCCGTCAGTTCGGTCCATCTTTTTTATCAAGGCGGGGCCTAGCACCACTGATGCCTTTTCGGGTTGAGTCTATAGACCTTCGTGATTTTGATGTTGTAATTTCATCGTCAACTTGCTGGCTCAAAGGACTTATTTTGAGGCCAACTACGGTACATATAAATTACTGCCACAGTCCGACACGGCAACTTTGGGATTGGCATCTTGAATATCAAAAGGAAGCGCGTCGTGTTCCAAAATCCATAACCAAGATTCTTCAACACACAGGTCGCATCTGGGATCATGCGGCGTCATTACGAGTAGATCATTTTATTGCCAATTCAAAACTCACCCAATCAAGAATCAAAAAATACTATCAACGTGATTCCGAGATTATATATCCACCAGTTGAAATGCCAGATTGGCGATATATCGAACCGCAACTAAAAGATAGGGGATACTATCTGATCGTCAGTCGATTATTCCAACATAAAAATATAGAACTGGCGATTAGGACTTTTAACAAAATGAAGTGGCCACTTGTAATTATCGGCGACGGTCCCGATCTGGAAAAGCTAAAATCGCAAGCAGAGTCAAATATCAGATTTATGGGCTATCAGTCTGAGAATATTGTGCGACGCTATTACGCGGAATGCCGCGCCTTTGTTCTGCCAAACGAAGAGGATTTTGGTATTGCCGCCGTTGAAGCCATGAGTTATGGTAAGCCAGTTCTGGCACTCCGCCGTGGCGGTGCGCTTGAATATATCAAGGAGGGGACTAATGGACTCTTTTTAGACCAGCCAATCGAAGAGGTTATGGCCTATGGCCTCAAGTGCCTCAACGATGCTATCGTAAAAAAGGAGTTTGATCCAAAAAAAATACGCTCCGGTGTGGAGCGATTTTCAAAAGAGAGATTTCAAAAAGAAATTTTAGGTTTCGTTGAAAATATGAAAGGCACCACCGGCTGAAAAGCCAAGTAGTGCCTTGTTGAGATTTGGGACTACGCTTACTTACGCCGGCGGCACGTCATCGATGTGGAACATCTGGAATTCCACAAACTTGAGGAACACATTCATACCGGCAAGCGCCGTGATGATCAGGTTGCGCTCGTTCATGTAGCGATTGCAACCATGAAAGGGCATGGTCACCTCCACAACATAGACCGTCTGACCCATGTGTGCCGTCGCGTCAATTCGATAGCTGATATCATGATGCTCAAAATGCTGAGCATACTGACTTAAGGCATCGTTAATACCTTTTTTTGTAGTTTCCGAAATCTTTTGTGTCGCCTTGCTTGGCGACAAAGAAACTCCGTACTGTGTCGGAAATAAATCTTCTTTAGCCATTTCTTCTCCTTCATGAAGGGGATTCCCTATCAGGGAACCGCGGTTATTTGAAAAGTTTTTAATTTTAACGTTAAATACTAGTTACTATTATACATAAACATAGATATATGTCAAGTACAGCGCCAAAAGTCACCATAAGTATCATAAGCTATAATAACGCCGAGGAGGCCTTGGTTTGTTTGGATTCGGTCAAACAACTGGCCTATGGCGAATTGACTATCTATATAAACCCAAACGGCT
>CAYUQA010000026.1:0-2318 GCA_964446135.1 uncultured Candidatus Saccharibacteria bacterium
TTGAGCGATCACGTCTCTATGGAACTACCTGTGGGTCGGAATTCATTCCGACTTTTTTTCCTGTTGTTCACACTGGTTGCCGGTGCATTTTTAATTAAAGCATTTCAACTGCAGATTCTTAACGGCAAACAATATGCGCAATTAGCGAACAAGAATAATTTTTCAAAATATGGTGTTTTGGCATTACGAGGAATTATTTATGATACAGATAGTCAGCCAGTCGTTGAAAATATTCCGATACTAGATGTTATCGGTGTTACTCAAGAACTTCCCAAAGATAGCGATAAACGCAGACAACTTAGTGAGGATTTGGGTTTAATTTTTAATATGATGCCCGAAGAGCTATCGGCTGTTTTTGATAAAAATATCAATACAACAACTTTTTTGATCAAAAATGACATATCAAAAGAGGAAGTAATTAAAATCCAGGTTCTCAAACAGGAAGGCGTTTATACGGCGGTTGGGACACGAAGACGTTATTTAAATGGAGCCTCAGACGCACATATTTTGGGATATGCGGCTAAGGTTAAGCTCGAAGATCTCAAGAGCGATCCGTACTATCTACTGAACGATCGTATAGGTCGACTTGGTTTAGAAAATCAATATGAAGAAGAGCTTCGCGGTGATCACAACAAGGTTTTACTGGGTGCTACCAACAATCAACCCGATACCATTTTGAGAACTGGTAATAATTTAGTGCTGACGTTGAGCTCGACAGTGCAGAAAAAACTATATTCAGTCATGTCATCGGTTCTTTATCAAAATAATTTGAGTCGCGGCGCGGCTGTAGTTCAGAATATACGGACCGGTGCGATTTTAGCCATAGTCAGTTTCCCCAGTTTTGATCCTAATGTTTTTGAAACTTCAAGTTCAGAATCATCAATAAATAAAATATCTCAAATTCTAAACGACAAAAATCAGCCGCTTTTTAATAGGGCGATCAATGGTCGATATAGTCCCGGATCGACCATAAAACCGCTTCTGGCTTTAGCTGGACTTCAGGAAAAAGTAGTTACCGAAAAAACAACCGTATTCTCAAGTGGTAGTATTAGTGTGCCAAGTATATATAATCCCAATGTTATTTATACTTTTCGTGACTGGAAAGCGCATGGTTTGACTGATATTCGCAAAGCGATCGCTGATTCTGTTGATATATATTTTTATGCGCTTGGTGGTGGCTATGAAAAAATTGCTGGTTTGGGTATTGATCGTATTATTAAATACTATAAACAATTTCGTATTGATCAGAGGACAGGCATCGATCTTCCGGGCGAAGTCAGCGGCTTTATTCCCTCACCAGAATGGAAATCAAAAACTAAAAATGAGCCATGGTATATAGGCGATACGTTTAATGTCTCTATCGGCCAAGGTGATCTTTCCGTAACGCCTATCTGGTTGACTGGCTACATCGCGGCTCTAGCCAACGGCGGATCTTTTATGAAGCCATATCTTGTCAGAGAGATTAGAGATCCTGATGATAAGGTAATAAAAGAAATAGCTCCAAAAGAATTAACAAAAATTGATCTTGATCCGGATGCTCGTCGGATAGTTTTAGAGGGTATGCGACAAACTGTAACCAACGGCACAGCCAAATCACTGCAAGAGGTACCGGTTGCTTTGGCGGCTAAAACAGGTACAGCACAAGTTGGCTCTGGCAAAGATTTAAATTCACTGTTTTCGGTATATGGTCCTTACAATAATCCAGAGATCGCCGTCACAGTTCTTATTGAAGATATCCCAAAAAGTCAGAGTCTGGCGGTTGAGGTTGCAAAAGAATTTTTATTGTGGTATTTTAGTGACCGCACTCAGACGTCACCTGCGCCGTGACGTCTTTATCCACATAATATCAATCAGTATTCTGATTCGTGGTATATAATTTGAATCAATATTTGTTTGTGAATTGCTTTTCACAATAAACGATAACGCATCGCTTGTTGTGTCCGCATTTACTAATCACCTTGTCACAGTATTTTAGTCAGGAAGGTCTCGAAAAATTAAAAAAGGAGCTAGAAGAACGCCAAAATCGTATTCGGACGGAGATCAATAAACGTATATTGAGTGCCAAAGAGCAGGGCGATCTGTCAGATAATGCCGAGTTTACTGAAGCAAAAGACAATCAAGCATTCAACGAGGGTCGCATCGTCGAGATAGACGACATACTTCGTCAGGCGATGGTTGTGAGCAGATCCACAAACCAGACCAATGTAGAGGTTGGCTCGACCGTGAAAGTTAAATCACCAAAAGGCGAACATACATTTTCTATAGTCGGTCCGAGCGAGTCCGACCCATCAAAAGGTTTTATTTCCAACGAATCTCCT
>CAYUQA010000027.1:0-1889 GCA_964446135.1 uncultured Candidatus Saccharibacteria bacterium
TGATGGCGTGCCGATTAGCGCTCCGGTGGTACAAACCGAAATCACTGACGGACGAGCCGTAATATCGGGCAATTTCAACCCGCAAGGAGCTAAAGAATTGGCCAATCGCCTCAATGCTGGCGCTTTGCCGGTACCGATCTCTTTGATATCACAGGAGACGGTGGGCGCATCATTGGGTCAGGATTCTTTGAATCGTTCACTTAAGGCCGGCATCTTCGGTCTCATAGCGGTTGTGATTTTTATGATTCTATTTTATCGTTTGCCCGGTCTGGTGGCTGTGGTGGCGCTCATGATATATGTCGTTTTGGTCCTCGCCATTTATAAACTGATTCCTGTCACATTGACTCTGGCTGGTATAGCTGGATTTATTTTGTCGCTTGGTATTGCTGTTGATGCCAACATTCTTATATTTGCGCGCATGCGTGAGGAGCTCAAAGCCGGCCGTACACTTCAGCAGAGTTTTAAGGAGGGCTTTCGTCGTGCTTGGTCATCTATCCGTGATGGACATGTGACGACATTACTCGGATCACTGGTTTTGTATATTTTTACCACTTCGATTGTAAAGGGATTCGCACTGACGCTGGGTATCGGTGTTCTGTTGAGTCTGGTGACAGCGACTATAATCAGTCGCGTATTGTTATCGAATTTTATTGGTCCGAAGCTTGAGAATAAACACTGGCTTTTCTGATATAAATATCCATCATGAAACCGATATATAAAATTGTATTTACTCTTTCGATAATACTTACGTTTGTTGCGCTTGGCACCGTTGTTTTATACGGGTTGCGTTTTGGCGTTGATTTTAGGGGCGGTTCATTATTGGAGGTTAATTTTGAAAAACAAGCACCGCCAGCAGTAGTAGAGTTAGTAACCGAGTTGAACAAAGTATTTCCTGATTCTGCTTCTGTGAGTGCTACACCGGTAGGCGATCGGGGAATGTTGATTCGTCTCAATCCGATCAGCGAAGAACAGCACCAGCAGGTTCTGACTGTTCTCAATCAGAAATATGGTACTGTCAGGGAAGAGCGTTTTACTTCAGTCGGACCCACTATTGGATCAGAGCTAAAAAGCAAAAGTATTACAGCGATTATAATATTGCTGATTGTGATTGTGGTTTATATTGCCCTGGTTTTCCGAACGCTTTCTGGAGTATTGTCGCCTTGGGCAATGGGTCTTGCGGCAGTAGTTGCTTTAATACACGACATTATTATACCCATTGGTATTTTTGCTCTTCTTGGCCATGTATACGGAGTTGAGATTAGCGCTGTTTTTGTGGCCGCCGCTCTGACGATATTGGGTTATTCTATATCTGATACGGTGGTCGTATTTGATCGAGTTCGCGAGAATGTATTGCGTTTTGGCAAAAAAGAGAATTTTGGTCAGCTAGTGCACACTAGTATAATGCAAACACTGACTCGATCATTAAATACTACCTTTACGACATTACTGTCTTTGATCGCTATTTATGTTTTCGGTGGCGAGTCGATTCGGTATTTTGTACTTGCTTTGATTATTGGTATCGCGCTTGGCGCCTATTCTTCTATATTCATAGCTTCGCCGATATTGATATGGTGGCAACGGCGTGGAAAATAGATTCTATTGACGCATATATTTAAGTGTGATACTCTATTTAATAGATATGATTCCATATATAAATAACAAAAAGGAATCACTATAACCTTATGGTTACTACAGATCTGAAGAAAACAATTAAGGCAGTTGTCGCAAATGTTATTGGCATACTTAATACACGCAATAGAGATGTAATAGCTCGTCGTTTTGGGCTTAAAACAGGCGAGAAGCAGACTTTAGAATCAATCGGACGCACCTATGGCATTACTCGTGAGCGTGTTCGTCAGATTGAGGAAGCGTCTATGCGTCTTATTCGC
>CAYUQA010000028.1:0-7021 GCA_964446135.1 uncultured Candidatus Saccharibacteria bacterium
GGTGCTAGTAAATCAGTATCAAAAACTGTTTTATCGCCAACTTGGCCAGGAAATTGTGAGACGAGGGCTAAGCGCTCCAAACCCATGCCAGTGTCGATCCCCGGTTCCTCTAGTGGTTTTAATTCTGTAGCGAATATGCCAGTCATCATTGGATCTCGGGAGATAATATCCTCGCTCTTTTTTGGCGTGGGACCAGGGCTCAACTTCTTTAATTTGTAGTACTGATTAAAAACAATATTCCAAATCTCGATACCATCAACGTAGATCTCGGTGGTTGGTCCGCAGGGTCCTTCATCGCCGGTTGGTCCCCAGAAGTTATCAGCGCGGCCAAAGCGTTTGATGGTAATATTGGGGTCAAGCGCGTGCCATATTTTTTCTGATTCTTCGTCGGCTGGTACACCCTCTTCGCCTTCAAAGACGGTCACGTAATCAATTTTTAATTCCATTTCTTTGACGATAAAATCGTAGGCATGCTCAATCGCCTTTTCTTTGAAATATCCGCCAAACGAAAAATTGCCGAGCATTTCAAAGAATGTCAGATGGCGCTCATCCCCTACTTCATCAATGTCAGAGGTGCGGATGCACTTTTGAATTGAGACGGTATTGCATGAACCAAAATCATGCATTGGATCGGCTTTGCCGACGTAGTATGGCTTGAATTGCTGCATGCCGGCCGTCGTAAAAAGCACCGATGGGTCGTCAGGTAAGAGCGAGCTTGAGGGCACAATCGTATGTCCCCTGTCTTTGAAAAATTGCAAAAATTTTGCCCGGATTTCACTGTGGATCATATCATTACTTTTACCAGATTTTTTGCTTTTTGTTAAGTAAATAAAAAGCCGGAGCATGCGTAGTGCATCTCCGGTTGTGGTGTAGCTCTGTTTCTTAGATCAGTCTTCTAGTCTGTCAATTTGATTCCGTATTGCTTTTAATACTGAATCTTTTGTGGTGGATTTTGGAACTGTGATACTTATGCCATTGATGAGACCATTCCTACTCTTGTATAAACCTTCGGCGGCGTCTTTCCAGTCTTTGTTTTGACCAACTCTTCCAAAGCGGACCTTTCTTTCTATATGAAGTGTGTCTTGCAGATAGTTGGGTGGTATATCTTCGCCGATTACAAATATGGGCTTGTAGGCGTCTAAAAAATTAATAAGAATAGTCATGATCCGGGCATGCTTTGCTACGACTACGTCGAGTGTTTTTTTATCAACTACGATTGATCTGATGTTATCGTTTTTTGTCGTTAGCTCGTGTAGCTCATTGGTATCTAGGGTTATATATCCATCTATGATTGGTTTATAGATACCGTCACTAAGATAGACGATATTCGGTTGGTTTATATCCCCACCCCTTCTTTCAGCTATCTTTTTTTGCATTGCATTTGCAAGATTTTTTTGTGCATCACTGAGATTACTTTGTGAGTCAACGAGATTTTGCATCGCACCGCCAAGGCTGCTTTGACTTATAGATAAATTAATCATGCTAATAATAAATATTAGCCAAATGCATAATTTTATTTTTCTAAATTTGAATGGGCTACTTCGCATGTTCAACCCTCCTTTTAGGCTAAGATTCGGCCCTATATTATATTACACCATATACCGTGTGTCAATAGTCACGGGTAATATGTACACACATAAAAACAGCGACTAGGTCGTCGCTGTCTGACTGGTATGACGGATGCCATATTTGTTTAGAAGAAATAACTTGTAGAGATTCTGAAATAAGAGCGCCACAGTTAGTCTGCCGATGCCACCGGGTGTTGGTGTAAAAAGGGTGCATTTATTTTTACATTTGGGATCGGCATCACCCACAATCTTACCATCTTGATCAGTGCTACATCCCGCATCAAGAATAATAACCCCATCTTTTATCATATTTTCTGTGATCAAACCTGCTCTTCCAGCACCGCTGACGATGATATCTGCTTTTTTTGTGAATACGCTAATATCGGGTGTATACTCGTCAACTATATATACATTTGCTCCTTGCCTGTGAAACCAGATTTCAGCAGGACTACCGACTAGTCGACCACGACCGATGATTGTTACATTCTTATCAGATATAGTGATACTGTTTCTTTTCAATATCTCCGATATGGCACCAATAACTGGTGGTAGGATTAGTAATGAGTCAGTGCGGAACATCTTCATTGCTTCTGGTGAGAGAACATCAACATCTTTTGAAGTAGGTATATGATTTAATGCTGTCTGTGTATCAACATGCCTAGGTAGTGGTAACTGTATAATGGCACCGTCATATTCACAGGTACGCATGATATTTCCTATTATGTCTTCTGTGATATGCGGTGAGGCTACACATAAGTGTATGGCGATATTTACTCTTGCCGCGAATCTTCTTTTTATCTCGACAAATCTTTCGGTTGGCGCATGATCCTGATCAACCATGAGTATTAAAAGTTTTGGTCTTTTGCTCTCTGCAAAGCGCGAGATATTTTCTTTGAGGTCCGATTCTATCAATTGAGCGATCTTGAGTGCTGTTATCATATATAATCCCCGTTCATTTTTATTAAAAAACTAAAACATCTGTGGGTGAGTGATGGGATTTGAACCCATGATCCCTGCTGCCACAGAGCAGTGCTTTAGACCGCTAAGCTACACTCACCATAACGTATATAATGCCATAAATTTTGGGAAAAAGAAAGAGCCGCCAAGGTTATGGATGACTTGGCGACTTATCGGATTCTGTTTTTGCTCCGATGTATTTATTTATTGGCAGAACAATTTTTATGTCTTTTCTGCCAAATATTTTTATATTGATCTTATGTTCTCGACCGTCAACTTTGGGCACGATGCCGATAACATAGGATTTACGGGCTTCTTCAAAAATGTCTAAGAATCCATTGGATATATCTGTCGGATCACAGCTTTCAAAAACACTGGTTCGGGTTGTCTTGGCGATCTCTCGCATAAGCCCCCTACCCTGCTTAATGAGATCATCGGTTGGTTTTTGAGCAAAAATTGTGATCGGATATACTTGTATTCCGGAGTGCGCTAGGCGGTTCATAGTTTGCTCCTTGGTATGTTCGCTTCTGGATTCTTGGCCGTCAGATATCAGGATGATAATTTTCTTGTGTAGATTATTTAACTTTGCTTTTTCTAACCCAGCGTGTAGGGCATCATATATCGGCGATGAGCTTTCGTTGTTGAATTTATTCAGTATCTCGATGTAATAATCAAGATCGTTATTAAATCCATCAGAAATCCAGAAATGATTATCCTCAACATGCTGATTCTTTTTTAGTAGTTCTGGGTCCTCGTAACGCTGGAAAATGACTAGAAATGTTTCATCATTGGGCCGGATCGTATTTTTAAATGCTCTCAATGCATCTTTGACGTTTTCAACAATTGACTTCATACTACCCGACGCGTCTACGATAAAACCAATCATCATTGGTTCTTCTGTCTGTTTGAAATAATTTATTTCTTGAGTTTTGTTTTTTTCTAAAACTTGAATTTCTGTTTGTTGGAGATCGGTAATACGTCTCCCATCTTTTGTAAAAGCTTCAAACTGAAAAAAAGCGGTCGTTGTATCTATAGTTATGACAGTTTGTTGTTCTTGAGACAGGACTATAGAAGAAAGACTAAATAGATAGATGCTGATAATAAAAATGGTAAAGATCTTACGCATGGTCTCCACCTCCTTTCGAACAGAATTCTGTAATTGTTATAATCTAAAAAAATGATATTGTCAAATAAACAAAATGAGTCAGTCGTTACGACTGACTCGGTATCCTAATTGACATTGTAACCAGGTCTGCATTGAACTGCTAGATTGTCATATCCTTTAGGCAGATTCTTGAATTGGATTTTTATACGGTGCCACCCTTTTTCTGCAGTGCTTGGCGTGTATGCTATGGTGTAGCAAAGACGCATTTCTAGAGCGATTTTCATGAAAATTCTTTGAAATGCAGCTTCCGCTTTGTTTACATCGCGAGCCAATGCCTGATCTTTATACGCACCGTCTCTATGGGCACTGCCGCCACTCTTGAGTGCTATGGTCTCAAGTAGTCTCCAGCCCCGATCTTCAATGGCGATCAGTGTATCTGGCTTGCCGGGCATTGTGGAAGGGACTCTTTGGTATTCAATAGGTTCGCCATTGTATATCCAGAGCGATATTATGGTAATGTCTGATTCCTTAAGTGCGTTCTCGACCTCTTTTTGGCTATAGCGACTGTTGTTGTCTTGACCATCTGATATTATGAGTATCACTTTTTTTTCGTTGTGGCCATGTTCTTTTAGCTTTTGAATGCTGATATATACTGCGTCAAGTAATGCTGTTTGACCTTCGATTTTAGTAAAAGTGCCGTTGAGAATGTCATCAAAATTATTAGTAAAATCATGTTGCATTACTGCTTTACTTGAAACGAGAGTTAGAAAATATTCGTCACGATAATCTCGAATCCCGTTTAAAATATATAGAGCTTTTTGAGCTATTCCAATTTCTTCTTTTATACTACCCGATACGTCGTAAACAATCCCCATGCTTATCGGCACGTTGCGTATAGAAAATGAAGTAATTGTTTGTTCTACATTTTTATCAAAAATGCGAAAATTGTCTTTATTTAAGTCGACGACACATCGTCCATCTTTGGTAAGTACCGGATGTAAAATAACTTCCTGGGTATCGAGTTTGATAGTTGGAATGTCTTGTGCATTGGCTTGAGAGACTTTTGTACATACAAGTACAAAACACAAAAATAGCCCGATAATAAATGTTTTCACGTCGCTACCCCCTTTATCTGTGGGAATGGATGGTCTGTTGTTAAACAACAAACTGCTTTATTGAGTATAGTATCATTTGTTTTAATCGGCAAATTGTTGATTTTATCGGTATTTGTAATATGTAGAGTAATCAACATAGTGTTTATAATGATTACTTATTTGCTGATATAATTAATATAGATTTTGTTAGTTTCGTTTCAAATAGCGTCTCCCATGAATTCACTGGTCGATTGTGAAGTAGATTTATGGATGATGCCAATTATTAATTTATGATCTCGTATGGCTGTTAAAGAAGACCTTTAACTCTACACTAGATCTCGAAGTATTTATGAATGCAAAACAATGGCTTATCCTCGGAGGCTTAGCCCTTATTCTTTTGGGAGTTCTTGGCTTTGCTGGTGTTATTGGTCCTACGGCAAGTGATAGTATTTTTGGCTCAAGCTGGTATTTTGACAATGCCGAGAACTACGCACATTTGATTCTCGGTGTTGTTGCTGTTATCGCCGCTTTTGTATTGTCCCGCAAAATCCAGAAACCACTGGTATTTTTACTCGGTTTAGTAGCGTTGTTTTTCGGTATCTATAGTTTGGTGATTGGTCCAAGCTTCAGTACCGCAAATCTTGAGAATCCAGCGGATACTTTGTTACATCTTGTAGTCGGTATTTGGGCGTTGGTTGCGGCCGCCAATACTAAAGTTAAGGGACGGTAGGTCTAGTATTGTCTTTTCTCAAAAAAATCTCCCGAACTATTCGGGAGATTTTTTTTCTGGCCATATTAGTACATTTTTGCTATATTTTTAATCTGTATGTTTGGGATTGAGTCTATATGTTACAGTTTGTTTGTTTGAGTGTCCTGATTTACTTGAGTCCTGGATTGTTTGAGGCGGGCCTGCCCGCCGGAGGCGGGTATCGTATAGTGGTTATTACCCCAGTTTTCCAAACTGGTGACAGGGGTTCGAGTCCCCTTACCCGCTCATATAAACAAAGGAGTCCCTGAGGGACTCCTTTGTTTATATTTGAGATAGGAGGAGGACTCGAACGGCCGGAGCCAATGCATCGTCAGTAGACGATGCGGCGAGGCCCGGTCCTGAAGCTCCGACGAGCGACGGCGAGGAGGAGACGGAAGGCGAGTCTTACCCGCTCAGATTATGTAATCTTGACCAAAATATTTGGATTGCTATAGTTAATTTATGTCCGATTTAACCAAAGAATATTTTGATTCGGCTTTCAAAGGTCTTGAGAATCGTCTTGACTCAAAAATCAAGCATGTTGAAACTGGTTTTGACTCAAAGATCAAAGGTCTTGAGAAAAATTTAACATTACTCATTGAACGCAAAAACGATGAACTTGCCCAAATGGTGGCAAAAGGCTTTGAAGATCTTGAAAAACGTCTTGATTTGAAAGATCGTGTCGAAAAACTCGAGCATGAGTTTAGTCAGCTAAAGCAGGCTTTACGTGCCTGATAGCTCTCGTTTTTTTAGCTCTTCGGCTAGTTCATCGGGAGATATTGGCGTGAGTTCTATTTCATTGTCAGCGAACTTTTTCTTTTGCATATCCGGTCACCTCTTCGATGATGGTAACATATACATTATAGAAAAATCAATCGAATTAGATTGACTTTTTGCTTACATATATCATACTGATAGAGAAAATTGTTTACTTGAAAAGGAGATATTATGGATAGAAGAGCTGTTATTATGATTAGCTTACTACTTATTGCATTCGGTATATTTGCTTGGATTCAGACTAAGGATGAGTCAGTGCGTTTGGGACTGGGTACGGCAATGTGTGGGCTATTGTTTCTAATCATCACCCAGATTAGGGATCTTGTTCAAGAAAGAGAAGAAGAAAGAGAAGTCAGAGCGGGTCGCACTAGACAAAGGGTTCGTGTTACAGAACTCGGTACTCCGTATGTCACGAGAGAGGACTATCTAGAGTTTTTGAAGAATAACAAAGCGGCTCGAGAGGAACTTGCGCGTATGTGTAATGCTAGAGTCATAGAACTTGGCTTGGATGCTTTTGGCGTCGAGAAAACGAACCAGCATACTTGTTGTTGCGGTCAAACCCATTGAGATACAAAGTAACTATTTTGCACGCGGTGCGATCCCCTCGCCCCGCTTTTTATTGTTAAAAAAAATTTAGCCCATAACAAGAAAATGGAACAGGTTTGGTAGAATATTGTTGTCGAAACATATATCAACCAATTAACCTATTCCACTTTCATGTCTACTGTACCATCGTCGTTCAATGAGCGACAAGTTCGTTCGGTGTTGAGAA
>CAYUQA010000029.1:0-4000 GCA_964446135.1 uncultured Candidatus Saccharibacteria bacterium
CTTACGATTCGAAGAGACTCGATAAATTTCAAAGTTGAGTCCGCGCTCAATCTTGCTTTTGCCAATAAATTCCTCTTTATCTTCACGGGGCGACTTCGGCACAATATCTTGGTTGTATATGTTTTCTTTGCTCATTTATAAATCAGTAAAACAATCAGCGCACGTGTACTGTTGTGGTGCCCATTCACGGGTATTACGAGAGCCACAAGCAAAACAAATACGACGTCGCTCGATATGATTTTTATATGTAGTAAGTGATTTCTCTACAAGATCATCAATGTTCTTATCTATATTAATATCCAGATGTGTAGCAGAAGAAATTGCGTAGAGCCAAGCCAGTTGTTCGTTCTCAAGATTTTCCAAGTCAAATGTATCTGCCTGATGTCCCATAAGTTTGTGGCCGTATTCGTGCAGAAATTTTATTTTACCCTCGTTGGATTCCATCTCTTCAGCGATGTACTCAACACGACCGTCATTATGTTTAAAAAATCTTGTTGATGGAATATAATTCTCTTTATCCAAAAGAAGCTCTTCAATCTTGGGAATGTCATCTTTGATGTTAATAAATTCTTGTAACCTTTTCTCGGAAATATCGCTTGATAATCGGTCAAGTAGGTTTTGTGATGATCTTTCTTGAAGTAAAAATTTTTTTTCCATCTCCTTCATCATCTTATTCATATCATTTTATAAAAAAATAGTCCACTCGCTCACTTGAAGGTGATTGAGTGGCGAAACTGCAGTCCCGAAAATCTTCATACTAATACTCCTCCTCCGTCCCTCTTAGAAAAAAGAAGTTCACACCGACCAAGTACGGTGCTACGTGAACCCTACTTCTCACTTTATATGATGCAGGGACTGTGCCGCTTGCCGCAGTGATTCCTACCATACCTCTCGTGTTGCGTATCTTGGCACAACACATGAGGACCGGAATCCCAACGGCGATTATGGCTACAAAAAAAACTTAGCTCCTCAAAGCAATCGAATTTTCAATTGCTTTGGTAGAGGGCCGAGCGATATTACTGCTCGGCCAATATATTCTTGCTCTCGGATCATGAGGGAGCAACAAATAATCCATCTTCCGACCTCCCAACTCGCGCTTATAGCTGTATCACATCAAGATGTGTGATACAGCTATAATCTCTGTAGGGTGCCAGCCCCCAGAAATTATAATCGGGTCGATGTTGGCACAAGAGCAAGAAATTTTCGTCCTGTAGGGACATCTCGATAGACAAAATCTACCGAGATGTCCCTACAGGGGACATCGATATTTCAAAGTATCTAGGTTACGTAAATACCTTGAGATATGTTTATTTCGACCAAGTATGTAAGCTTCTATACTGCCAAAGGTGTCAAATCTTTGGAGCCGGAAAGCCGTTTTTGCTAAAATCCGCCTTTTAAAGCTTAAGTAATAAGAGCGTCGCCGCTCAACTACTATAATAAATTCTAGTGAGCGCGCACTCCAGATATGGCCGATATGAATATATTTTTAACGGTTAGTTTAATACAAAACTAACGCTTATTGACAGCTTACTAGAACCAGTATACACCTCTTAAAATGTTTGTCAAGTCTTTTTGACACTATATCATAATAAAAAGCATAATAACCCATTAAAATAAGGATAATATAGATTATATTAGCGTATTATATTGGTGACATAATCCATAAAATTGGCTTTTAAAAAAAATTGGGAGTATACTTTAGCTATTAAAAACGAGGTATTTTGGCTGGTTTGCGTCAAAAATACGACAAGGGGCTTTGGCCTTCTGATAGCTCGGCATCCGAGCCACCCGAAGGCCTGAATCTCTCACGGTTTGGCGCTGACAGGTCCTCATGCCTTTTGGATATGCAAACCAAAACATATACCACCGAGTTTGCGGGTAAACCGCTGATGGTGGAAATCGGCCGATTGGCACAACAAGCAAACGGCTCTGTTCGAGTGCAATATGGTGAGACGACGGTACTGGTTACCGCCACGATGTCGGCTACAGCAGGCAAATCTGATTTCTTTCCGCTCAAGATCGACTACGAAGAGCGTTATTATGCCGCCGGCAAAATCAAAGGCTCCAAATGGATCAAGCGCGAAACACGTCCTTCGGATGATGCGATACTGACACGTCGTCTGATCGATCGCCCACTGCGTCCACGCTTTGACCAGCGCATTCGTCATGATATCCAAATCGTCGCGACCGTTTTGAGTTTTGATGGCATCAACGACCCGGATATCCCGACGATCTTTGGCGCGTCACTGGCACTCTCGATCTCTGACATACCATTCAACGGCCCAATCGCCGCTGTTCGGATCGGCAAAACAGCCGAGGGCGCGCTCGCCTTCAACCCCACCTATGCCGAACGTATCGACAATCATTTTGATATTGTCATTGCTGGCACTAAAGATCGTATCAATATGATCGAAGCCGGCGCGAAATTTATTCCCGAGCAAGAAATCACCGAGGCGATCACCAAAGGTTTTGAAGAAGTCAAAAATATCATCGCTTTCCAAGAAAAAATTACTAAAGAAATCGCGCCGGTCAAAAAAGTACTTGATTTCGATGAACCGGATGCCGAATTCCAAAAAGTCGTCACGGATTTCTTGAGTAGTCATCTTGAAAAAGCACTCTACACGCCCAGCAAAGCCGAATATATACAAGGCGTCCATACGACTGAAGTCGCGCTTGATGATTTTTTGAAAGAAAAATACAAAGACGATGCGACACTGGGCGATAAAATCAAACAGGCGGCGCAAATGTTTGATGAAGAAGTCAATCGCGTCGTCCATAAAAACATTCTCGAAAAAGAAAAACGCCCCGATGGTCGCAAGCTCGATGAACTCCGCACGCTCAATTCCGATGTCACCATCTTGCCTCACTCGCACGGCACTGGTTTGTTTGAACGCGGTGATACGCAGGTACTTTCAGTCCTGACGCTCGCCGCGCCCGGCCTTGAACAATGGGTTGAGACGATGGAACTCGAGCTGACGAAAAAAAGATTCATGCATCACTATGTATTTCCGCCATTTAGTGTCGGTGAAGTTGGACGTGTTGGTTTTCCGGGCGGTCGCGAGATCGGTCATGGCGCCTTAGCCGAACGCGCCCTCGAGCCGATTATTCCACCCAAAGACAAGTTCCCCTACACTATTCGTCTCGTATCTGAAGTTTTATCGTCCAATGGCTCTTCATCGATGGCCTCGGTCTGCGCATCAGTACTGGCGCTTATGGATGGTGGTGTACCGATCACAACACCAGTCGCCGGTATTGCCATGGGTTTGATACTCGATGAGACCGGTGAGAGATATAAGATCCTGACTGATATTCAAGGTCCGGAAGATCATCACGGTGATATGGACCTGAAAGTCGCCGGCAATGAGCAGGGAATTACGGCCATGCAAATGGATGTCAAAATCGATGGCATTACTCTAAAAATGCTATCGGAGACTCTCACCCAAGCCCGCACCGCACGTTTGCAAATCATGGAAACGATGAAAAAAGCCATCGCCAACCCTCGCGAAGATATCTCCAAATACGCGCCGCGAGTTGAGACGATCATGATTAGCGTCGATAAAATCCGCACTGTCATCGGTCCGCAAGGCAAAACGATCAATGAGATCATCGACAAGACTGGTGTCACCATCGATATCGAACAAGATGGCACTGTCTTTATTACCTCAAATAAAGCTGAAGCAATGAAAGAGGCCATCGAATGGATCCGCCGACTGACCTACGAAGTAAAAGCAGGCGATGAATTCGACGGCAAAGTTACGCGATTGCTCGATTTTGGCGCCATGGTTGAATACATGTCGGGTAACGAAGGCCTCGTACATGTATCAGAAATCTCAAAAGAACGAATAAAAAGTCCGGCCGATGTTCTCAAATTAGGCCAAGTTGTCCACGTTAAAGTTAAAAATATTGACGAGTATGGTAGAATAAATCTAACAATGAAATAAGTTAGGTTTTTCGCAATGCATCGCGCAAAGCGAACTACTATCTCATCAATGCCAGATTC
>CAYUQA010000030.1:0-1521 GCA_964446135.1 uncultured Candidatus Saccharibacteria bacterium
GCATCGCTTCGGCATCACCAATATCAGCTTTGACAAAACTATAACGACTATCATTCTCGATATCCCGCAAATTCGCGAGATTACCGGCGTAGGTTAAAACATCGACATTGACGATCGAGTCCTCGGGATGATTGTGGAGCCAATAGCGTATAAAATTACTGCCGATAAAGCCGGCGCCGCCGGTAACTAAAAGTTTCATAGAATGCATATATTAGAGACAAATAGGAATGTCCTGTCAAGCAAACGCTTTCCATAAATCTTGTTTTCTGCTAAAAATAAAGGGAATATGAATATAATACAAGGCCCGTTGGCTGGGCTTCTAATCATAGAACCAAAGGTCTTCAGCGACCAACGTGGCTGGTTTTTCGAGGCCTATCGCAAAGATATTCTCTCATCAGCGGGATTGAATGATATGTTTGTTCAAGAAAACATAAGTTCTTCAGCTAAAGGCGCCGTCCGTGGCATGCACTATCAACTCAAACCACACGCGCAAGGCAAACTTATTCGCGTACTCCGTGGCTCTGTCTTTGATGTTGCTCTTGATATAAGACGTGGTTCGGCAACATTTGGTCGCTGGTTTAGTATCGAGCTATCTGCCGAGAACAAAAAAGCAATCTATATTCCCATAGGTTTTGCTCACGGTTTTTGCGCACTAGAAGACAATACCGAGTTTATGTATAGCTGTAGCGATTATTACCACCCTGAAGCTGAACGCAGTATCCGCTGGAATGATCCCGCCATTGGCATCAAATGGCCGTCTATCGGCGATGCATCACTCATGAAACAAAAAGATGCCGAAGCACCATTACTTGCCGATGCCGAAATTAATTTTTAAGTATGAAGAAAGTTTTATTAACTGGTGCCAGCGGTTTGGTTGGCTCGCGACTCCAGCAAATCCTCGATTCGAAATTTGAAATTTTAACACCCGATGAAAAGGCGCTCGACCTTTTGGATTCTGATTCGGTTAAAACTTTTCTCGACGACATGCGGCCCGATACCGTCATTCATTGCGCCGCCTATACCGATGTCACTGGCGGCGAAAGCCAGCGTGATGACATCACCGGACTTGCCTACCAACTCAATGTCGATGCCACCGAACATTTGGCAAAATTATGCGATCAAAAAAATATTTTTTTGATTCACATATCGACTGACTATGTTTTTCCGGGTACTGATGATTTTCGCGGACCGTATCTTGAAATTACAGAACCGTATGATGATCCCAATACACTAACCTGGTATGGCTGGACCAAACGCGTCGCCGAAAAAAAGGTGCGTGCCTTTCCAAACATAGCCATTGTGCGGATCTCTTTTCCAATAGGTCCAGTAGTACACCAAAAATTGGATTACGCACACAAGATTTTGCATTTATACGATACTCAAAAACTGTACCCTCTCGTCACTGATCAATATATGACATCAACCTATATCGATGATTTGGCTTTGGCACTTGAGAAAATAATCGACCAACACGCAACCGGCATCTGGCATGTTTCCAGTCGCGATAGTTTCACATCATTT
>CAYUQA010000031.1:0-1962 GCA_964446135.1 uncultured Candidatus Saccharibacteria bacterium
ACTCTTTCACCTCGTTGCGGTGCGCCGGCTTTGAGACCAAAACAACCAAAAGCAAAGGCCAGATCAGCGATAAAATCGTCATTGGTCTCGCCACTGCGATGGCTAATGATGCAGTCTATATCATTATCGCGGGCCAATTCCATGGTCTCTAGCGTCTCGGTCAAAGTCCCGATCTGATTTAATTTTATTAAAATAATATCGATGCTTTTTTTGTCTATGGCCTCTTTGAGTCTGGTTTTGTTGGTTACTGTCAGGTCATCGCCAACCACACGCGTGCCACTCACCAGCAATCTGGCAAAATCATCAAAAGCATTTTCTTCAAAAGGATCTTCGATCGAGACAATCGGGAAGTCTTTGGCAAAACCTTGATACATCGCCAATAATTCATCGGCACTCGTTTCGTTCTTTCCGACTAAATATTTACCATCTTTAAAAAACGACGAAGCGGCGACATCGAGTGCTAATTTTATGCGATCAGTATGGCCAGTTTTTTCCACGGCCTGCCAAAGCAATTCAAGTGGCTTCCGTACATCATTAATATCCAGCGCAAAACCACCTTCGTCGCCCAGATTTGCTGAAGACGCACCAAATTCGGTTATAATCATTTCTTTCAAGCGTTGATCAATCACTGTAGCCATCTCAAGCGCCTCTTCTATGTCATCAGTCTGTGGGACAACATGATATTCTTGGAAAGCTAAAGATGACGCCGCATGCTTGCCGCCATTGATGAGATTCATAAACAAAAACGGTACGAGCTGTGTGTGCTTGATATCTGCTAACTCACCAAGATATTCATACGGTTCATATTTTTTGCTCTGTGCCGCCGCTTTCGCGACAGCGATACTGACACTGATGATGGCATTGGCGCCCAAAAGCGATTTGTCAGATGTGCCATCGAGCTCAATCATAATTCGGTCAATCTCTGATTGTTTTTCGGCATCAAGTCCGATTAATCTCGGTGCGATAATCTCTTTTATATTTTGTATCGCTTTTTTTACTCCCTTGCCATTAAATTCTTTGGGGTCTTTGTCGCGTAATTCGTGTGCTTCAAAACTGCCAGTACTCGCTCCCGAGGGCACAGCAAACTCACCGCAAAAGGATACACCCCTTCTATAAAAATCGGCTCCCAATCGAGGATCAAACATTGTTCTCAAAGCACTTGATATCTTATCAACAAAAACGCGTGCCAAAATAGTCGGATTGCCCCGTGAATCTAAAATCTCTTCGGCTTCGATAGCTGTAATCTGACTTGCCATTATTGTGCTATTGTAGAAAATTTATCAAGATTGGCATATTGACAATGTTAAATAAAAAATTTATGATATTAACATCACATGAGCTTTGACAGTGAGGAAATACACTATAATTTTGGTTATTATTTGATTTAAAACTTTAGCATTAAATTTTTTAAATCACAGATTACTAAATTTATGTTGTACCAAATCAACCTTCGCACTCAAAGATCATTTTGTGTCACTCAATTCTGAGTACACGGCCAGACAGTGGGGCGCACTGCCTCATTATCCATGTCTGGCTTTTTTTGTTCAAACAAAAACACTCCAAAATACATCGGGGTGTTTTTGTTTGGACATTAACTTGTATCGTTAACTAGATCTCTTTGCAGGTTGTTGGACACCTGGCAAACCTCGTCAAAATCGGTTATGACGACTAACCATCCATCACGAGATGTACTCGCCTATCGACAAGCAAACATCTCATAACGAACATCGACATCTAATTTCTACCCATAATGAAATATAAAATTTCAATTGAATAGAAAGGAGGTGATCCACGACCACCTTCCGCTAGCCGTGCCTTGTTACGACTTACTCCCTGTTACCGAGCCTACCGTAGTTCCACGAATAAACACGGACCTTCGGGTATTCCCGGCTCCCTTGAGTTGACGGGCGGAATTCTTCAGTAGAAACATACTTAGATTCCCCAATCCGAACTGAGTCGGAT
>CAYUQA010000032.1:0-22136 GCA_964446135.1 uncultured Candidatus Saccharibacteria bacterium
TCCGCCAACGCCTCGGGAGTACCCTCGGCGTTCCGCCCTCGCCCCATCGCTTTTCCATTCTTTTTTGTTTCGCGCGGGATTTCTTTTGATTTGTATGAGCGATGGGGCTTCGGGCGGGCTTCCTTTGAAGAAAGGAAGCGAGCGGAATCTAAATCGGTGCCTGCGGTCATGCTATATTGTTTTGCGTTCATGATCTAAAGGAGATGCACCCTCGGCATCCGCCTCAGGCATTTCCGCTAGGGCTACTCGCGCCTAGGTGCCTAGGCATCCTGCTTTTCCTCACTCTGCGGCTCTGCGGAGCCGGAGCTCGGGCAGGATTGCTGTTTGGGGAGTGGAATGAATCCTCTCCCCAGCTTCGGGCTCCTCCTCGTTCCTTCGGAGTCCGCCCTCGCACAACCCCTCTCCTCGTTTTCAATATTGCTTTTATTTCAAAGATTATTCGAGTTTAGAGGCTTGTATTACGTCGGCGCTCACCCTTTAGTCATGGACGCCCTAGCGGAAATGCCCGAGGCTCAAATACGTATGTGCTGTCACGGGTCTTTTTCCGCAGAAAAAGCCTGGCGACCCCGCCTCGCACCGTCGTACTCCGGCCTTGCAAAGCTGCGCGCTCTCGCTTTGCAACCCCACCCGCCCTGTGCGCGCACAACCCCGCCGCAAGGGAGGAGAGGGATGCGGCGGGGCTCCCTAGCGATCTAATTTCAATTTATGGAGCGTAAATCCTGGTCGGCCAGCCGCTCGGAACGCAATAATTTCATATTTACCACTTGCGACAAGTTTGTTAAGAGATTCTAGCAGTGCCTTTTTTCGTGCATTGACCTCCACGTTTTCTCCATGTTTTACTTCAGCAGGCCAAATTCGAGCATAGCCGTCGGGAGCAAGTAGTATGTCAATATTTTTGAAGAGATTTTTGATTTCGTCCGAATTTTCAAGGTAAGCCGGGACAGAATATTCTGCCCAAATTTCATCAACACTTTCAATACCACGCTCTCGAATAATATCTGGCAAATTTTCGTCAGTAGCACTCAAGGGTATAATCGTATCAGCTCCTGTTTCTGTCTCACTTACAAATGGATCAACATTTAATACTTCCTTGGCTAAAATATTATTCTGCTCCATTTCTTCCTTAAGACGTGCCTTACCACCTCCTAAAAGTAAAATCGTTTTATCATCAAGAATTTCTTTTGCGAATGCGCGAGTAGCTTCAGTGTTGTAAGGAAAGAATAAAGTGTTCCAATAAGTTTCACGCTTTGCGGCTCCTTGGCCCGGCTGAATTTCAAAAAATTTTCGCCTTCTTTGTGTTTTATCAAATGCCACTTCATCTTTTGGATTTGCTTCGGCTCCAGCACGATGAGTTCCAATGGATCGTTCGATAGATTCAAGGATAGCAACAACATCAGCTGATTGTTTAGTCTCTGATGGGGATTCACGACGCGCTTCCTGCATCGTTTTTGTGATCAATGCTAGGGCTGTCGGAGATAAATCTTTTTCAAGCGTACGAGTAGGGTCAAAAAGTATTCCTGCACCAGTTTCTTTGCCAATAGCGCTTGTGATCAATTTACTCGCCCGACTAAGATATGCTACTTGTGATTCATTTGCTAGACGATTTATATTTTCTTTATTCTTAAACCATTCTAAATTTTCCATGATTTTGATGAATTATTTTATTTCTCGTCTAAATTTATAATAAACTAGTTTAAATATTTCTGTGGCAATAAAATAAGAAAAAACAACTAATAAAATTACAGCCATGTGTTTACTCGTCGGAGGCACAAATTTAAATATTTTATTGCCCAAAAAAGTAAAAGGTAGAACTAATGCCAAAGAGGCCGCCACCACAGACAACATTGCTATTATTTTTGAAGGTTTGGTTGCTTTGAAAATCGACAATTTGGTCCTAATAGAATAAACAAGAGTTAACTCAATCAAAACATTTCCTATAAACCAATTAGTCTGTAATACTGCTGGACTTTCTTTGTAAAACAAGAAAAAGAGCAGGAGAACAAAACTCATGCTTATTAAGCCGAAGACGGCAGACATTGTTATAATTTCTTTGATATTGTAAGTTTTCGGTCTTCGCAGTTCTCCTCTATCAACAGAATCCATAGCTATGGCGATCATTGGAGAATCTGTTAAAAGATTTAAAAGAAGAATTTGCACCGGCAATAAGGGCAAAAAAGGGATGAAAAATAAAGTAATAGCGATAGCAAAAAAATTTCCAAAATTGGAAATAAGAGTAGCCTTTAAATATTTATCCATATTGGTGAAAATATCTCTTCCGCCTCTGATGCCGTCAATAACAACCCTAAGGCTTGGGTTAAGCAATACAATATCTGAAGCATCGCGAGCTATGTCTGAGGCAGTATCAACCGCCAAGGCTACGCCAGCTAATTTCAAAGCAGGCGCATCGTTTATGCCGTCACCCATAAAGCCAACCTCATATTTTTTCTGCAATAATTCAACAATCCTATATTTTTGTTTAGGCGATACGCGAACAAAAACATTTACTTTTTCAACAGCCAATTCTTGCTCTGTTTCTGGCATTTTTTCAAATTCCTCACCAGTCAAAACTTCAGTTGCATTTTTAATAATGCCGACTTGCTTAGCAACCGACATGGCGACTTCGTAACTGTCTCCAGTTAATATTTTAACTTTAACCCCAAGTTTATTGGCCTCATTTATTGCTTCAGTTGCTGAAGTTTTTATCGGGTCAATAAAAGAAATCAGACCAAGAAAAGTTAAATCCTTTTCCTCTTTGGCGCTATACGATGTGCCTCCAGCCAAAATTTTTGTGGCCAGAGCAATACTTCTTTTACCCTCAAGGCCCTCTCGAGTAATCCAATTAAGCAAGTCAACCTTCTTTTCGGGAGATATATCTTGACACAAATTAATCACTACTTCCGGCGCGCCTCTGACAATTAAAAAATCATCATCGCTTGACTGAATCAAAACGCTATTTCTTTTTCTTTCTGGATCAAACGGTATTTCATTTAGCCTTTTATATAAATTTAATTTTTCTCGTTCAGATGGAATAAGTTTTGACCAACAACCTAAGTCAAAGGAATTATTTTTATCACTTTTTTCAGATAGAAACGATGATGCTAATGTTCCATAAAGCAAACAAAGCTTATCATCTTCCGCTTTGATGTTGCTGACTGATAGTTTATTTTCCGTTATAGTGCCAGTTTTATCGGTACAAAGAACTTCAATGCTTCCCAAATCTTCAACTGCTGAAAGACGCTTGATTACGACATTATTTTTTGCCAACTTAAACGCGCCCCTTGAAAAAGAAAGTGTTGAAACAACTGGCAAAGCCTCTGGAATGACGCTGACCGCAAGGGCAATAGCAAAAAGAATCATATCGGCCAAACCTACTGCGCCATCAGCTTTTTTTATCAGAAAATTAGCTATAAAAACAAAAGCTAGGGTGGCGATTATGAGCTTTAAAATGTAACTGCTTAATTTAGATAATCCTTTTTCAAAAGTGCTAATTCCTTCGCTTTCAGCCGTCAATTTGGTTATGGCGCCAATTTCTGTATTTGTGCCAGTCGCAAAAACTACTCCAAGACCTTTACCTTGAACAATGGTCGTTCCTGAAAATCCTATATTTTGCGCCTCATGCGCCCCCAGTAAGCCGTCTTTGAGTTGCAGAGTAGTTTTTGCGACTGGCATTGATTCGCCCGTTAAAATAGATTCGTCAATCAATAAATTATCGGCACGATAAAAACGCAAATCCGCCTGAATAATATCGCCTGGCTCCAAGACACAAATGTCCCCGGGCACGATTTCAGAGCTATTAACAAATATCTCTGATCCTCCGCGGACTATCTTGACATGGTTAACCAAAAACTTTTTCAGCGCCTCAACTGCTTTTTGAGAATTATACTCTTGAACAAATCCTAAAACTGCGCTAAGAATAACAAAAAAGAATATGAATGTGGCGTCTATTTCTTCTCCTAGATACAATGCCAAAATTGCTGCAAAAAACAAAAGATATACAAAAGGGGATTTAAACTGCCTCAAAAATATTTGCCACCAAGTCGTTTCTTTAACACTAATCTTATTTTGACCATATAACTCTAAACGTTTTTTGACTTCAGATTCTAATAAGCCGTCAGTAGTAGTTTTAAGTTCTGAAAAAATATCATCTAATTTTTTTGACGCATAATTACTAAAAGACATAGGTTTAAAAGTTATTGTAAGACTTTTTTAATCTTTTCCACAAGATCATCCAGAGTAAAATTGGCCTTAATTATAAAATCTGTAATGCCCAAATCTTGGGCTTTTTTTATATCTTTCTCTTCCGATAAATTGGAAAAAACAATCACAGGAATGTTTTTAGTTTCCTCTGTTTGTCTAACTTTCTTTAGAATCTCAAAACCATCTACTCCGGGCAAAAGCAAGTCCAAAAGTATTAAATCTGGCTTGTTGCTTTTTAAAAGATTAAACGCCTCAACTGATTCAGCCGCCCCAAGAATACTATAAACTTCAGATTGTAATTTTTTAGAAAGGAGACCTCTTAAAAAATTATCATCTTCAACTATTAAAATTTTTTTAGCCATGACTTTAACGGGTATTTATTTATAAATTTTACTGACCGAGAAACAAAAAGACCCCAGTCAGATTCAGTGATCTTTCGACCACTGATATCCGTTTCCAGATATGTCCAGCTATGGCGAAACTCTGACTAGGAGTTTTCTATGCTTTAGCGGGACTTCAGACCGTGCCATATAACAACTAAATGCTGTATGGGTTAGGTCTTCAAAATATTAAATTGTCGATTTATTATACCTTTTCTAAGACAAAAATCAAAATTGCCCGCCCGAAGCCCCATCGCTCATACAAATCAAAAGAAATCCCGCGCGAAACAAAAAAGAATGGAAAAGCGATGGGGCGAGGGCGGAACGCCGAGGGTACTCCCGAGGCGTTGGCGGAATCATGAATTTTGTTGGAAAAAAGTTCGCGCAAATGATACAATTACATCACCCTCGACATATTCATCAAATAACGTTGATTTAGAAATTAGCGGAGTCTTCAGAAATGAACCAGTGCCGAATATATTGAAACGGGCATCATCTCAACTATCTTGGATGCTTGAAAACGATCCGAATGGCGGTTACTGGATAACATTTGGCCAGCTCAACAAATAAAGGCTAGACAATATATGGCAGGATCATTTTTCTCATGTTCGGATCTTTAAATTTAAAAAGATAACCATCGACATAAAAGTGAGCCCACGTTAAACCAACAACGGGTAAGAGCACCGATATCTGACCAGCGAGAAACACAACAGCCGCATAGATTATAAGCGCCATGAAATAAAGAGGAAAGCTCCGTGACAAATAACTCAAGATGGGAACGGTGGCTTGTTCTTTGTTTTTAGGCCCATATTTATTGCGATTGATGCTCCAAGTTAAAACCAAATATTGCGTGTAGTGACCCAATAAATTCGACATAAAGGCTACTTGAAAGTCTTTTACATATAAAAATGGAGTAAAAAGAACAATTGAAACGATAGTAAATAGAAACAAGGGTAGTGCCATCAAGCCATGGTTTCGAAATCTTTGAATCATAACTATCATCCAACGTATAAAAGAATAAATAAACACCATTCCCAATACACCAATAAATATTTTGCCATATGGCATTGTAACAATAAATTCGTATCCAAAATCTTTATACAAAAAATTTCTTCCAAAAAGCGCCAAAAAAGAAGCGCTCATGATAACGGACATATCAATTTTTCTATCTTTAGCATCAAAAATACCCAGTCGACTTCGATAGAGTGATGTAACACCGACACTTTGTTTCGTGACATGATAACCGCTAAACCAATAGGTTATGGCCAGAATCAAAACAGAAAGCTTTGAAACAGCGAGGGCTACCGGAAGAAGAATTAAGAGTAGTGGGATATAGTAGAATATCCATGATCTTGCCTTAAAGTAATTTCTATTTGTAGCATCCACATAGAAAAACCAGGTAGCGCCAAAGTGAGTAAGGCCAAGGAAAAAATAAATAACAAAACTACCAGTCATAGCTATACCAAGACGAGGAGCAATGTAGCCGAACAAGAGCCCGATAAATCCGGAGCCTATTAAAAATACACAATCTGGTAAAATCGACTTAATCCAGATATTTTGCACCGATGCGTGTGAGCGTTGAGACATATCAAATAAGTTTACTTTCTAATCTGTAATGGTGAAATATGAAGATCGTCAGTTAACATTTTTTGCATAGTGCTGATAAATTCCGCCGAGCCGCAAATATAAAAATCTGTTTTCTTAAAATCAATATCAGCTTTGGCGATAAGATCCTTGCTTATTCTCCCTGTATACCCGGGCCATTTTTCTTTAGTGAGTGTAACGATATACCTATGAGGAGTTCTGTCGAAACATCGCTCGATTACATCATGCATAACGATGCCAGCCTCTTTTTTATACGAGCCGATGAAATGAACGTTGAATGACAAATTTTGTGCTTTCACATAACGAGCTATCGTAATAAGGGGCAATGTTCCGGCACCAGCACCGATCAGCATAAGATTTTGTCTAGAGCGTGTCGGATCAAAAAAAGATTTACCAAACGGACCAGATACCGTAACAGATTCTCCTATTTTCATATAATTTAAAAAATAATCAGAAGTAAAAGCGTTATCTTTATTCACAACAATAATCTCGAGAGAATCTTTTTCTGAAGGAAGCGAGAAGATAGAAAAAGGACGTTCTTGGAACGTCGCCATATCATCTCGCGTATTAAAATGACCCGATGCCGCCAAATCTATACCAACGATAATATATTGACCGGCATAAAAAGGAAAGGGTGTCCCTCTAAGATCAAAACAAATACTCTTGGAAAGAGGTGATATTTTTTTAATTGAGAGCACTTTCAAAACACGTGTAGGCATATTCATGTGTCTATTATGCATTAGGATACTATAAAAAAGCAATCTGGGGTTTAAACGTATCTTGCTAAGGAACTAATCCACTTGAGATACTTGTGGGATAGTAATAAATTGGGTAATATTAAAATTCATTTATGAATCGATTCACTATATTTATCAATTTTCTAAAATTTCTGGGTCAAAGGAAAAAATTCTGGCTCCTGCCAATTGTTGTGGTTATATTACTGCTTGGCATATTACTCGTTTTCGCGCAAGGCAGTGTCATCACTCCATTTATTTATCCGCTATTTTAACTTCTGCGCTTCTAATATACGCAGAGTTTCCTGGCACATTTGCTCAATCGTATATCGGGCGGCAACAATACGTCCGGCTTTGATAAATTTTTCGCGCATCGCTTCTGATCTCCAAAGTGTCTTTATGGCTTCAATCAAATTAAAGTCATCGTTATAGTCAATCAGAAAACCATTTTCGCCTTGAGTTACAATCTCTGGATTACCACAAACATTAGTTGTAATCACCGGTAAACCGACCGACATTGCCTCGAGCAACTGATGCGAGAAACCCTCGTAGCCAGTGTTTTGAATAAAAATATCGGCGGCGGCGAGATAGCGATTGAGTTCTGTACGGGACATCGCTTCATAAAGAAAAACTTGTTTCTGCAATCCGCCGTTTTTTATCATGCCTTGCAAAACTGAAAAATCAGGACCAGATCCTATCAGAACGAGTTGAAAATACGGATTAATTTTTAAAAGTTGTGGCATAATTTTCACCAACATCCGGTGTCCTTTCCACGGCACCATGCGTCCAATCGAAAGCAAAACCACACCAGCCAAACGGGTACCGCGACGAGCGTCTTCTTTGGTGAGCAAAACATCGTGGGACTCAATACCGTTATTGACCACACTAATTTTCCCGCGGGGAACACCCCAATTCGTGACCAGTTGAGCTAGATATGCAGAAGGAACAATAATATTAGCGGCGCGACGACACACAAAAAGTTGCACACAATGCAGAAAACGGATTGCTAATCCTTTGCGATTTTTTTGAAATTCGTCAATCAAATATTGTGTGCGTCGCGTACCGGCGGCGCGCTCCCAAGCATAATCGCCGACCACACGCACGACATATTTTTTGCGAAACAACAAACCAGCGAACCAAACTGCCAAGCCAGCATTGGTCGCACTCAAACCATACAACACATCAGCGTGACGTGCTTCTTTGTAAACTCTCCAAGCATACAAAAAATGGCGGATCAGTTTTGGCCAACGACGCCAGATACGAATCACCCGCCAGGTTCGGCCGGCATCGTTGTCAAAATGACGCACCGAAGAATAGGTCACAACTGTTACTTTATTGTTCTGACTTAAAAAAGGTGCCGAGCGGGCAAGATAAGCCGCTGGACCACCAATATCAGGTTCGTAAATACCGGTTGCAATGAGAAACGTACGCATTATTTTTGATGTTTACGCAAAAGATTAAAATGAATAATATGCCACAGCGCGGCCACGCCATCTTTCCAGTTTATTTTTTTACCTTCTTCGTAAGGCCGCCCATTATAGGAAATACCAAGCTCGAACACTTTGAGATTATGTGCGGCGACTTCGGCCGATAGCTCGACCTCAATACCAAAGCGGTTTGAAGTCAAACAAGGAAAAATTGCGTCCATTGCTTTGCGCGAAAAAACTTTGTAACAGGTTTCCATATCAGACAAATTGAGATTCGAAAAAAGATTTGAGAAAAACGTCAGCATTTTGTTGGCCATATAGTGATGGTTGTTGAGCACGCGGTGTGGCAAAGTCGTGTTAAAACGCGAGCCATAGACTACATCGGCCCGACCATCTAAAATGGGCTCGAGCAAAATAGGATACTCATTCGGGTTGTACTCCAAATCAGCATCCTGAATAATGATGATATCGCCACTTGCTTCTTTAAATCCTCGGCGCAAAGCCGCGCCCTTACCCATATTGTAGGGCTGGTGAAGAACTTTGTGTTTGTGAGCAACCTCTTCTACCTCTTTTGCTGTGCTATCGGTCGAAGCGTCATTGACGATGATGATTTCTTTTTCGAGCGAGATCTCAACGTGTTCAATCATATCAAGCACCTTCGAGAGTGTTTCGCGTTCGTTATACAGCGGAATAATAATAGAAAGTTTTTTGTAAGAATTCATAGATTAAAAATAGAAGAATATGACCGAGCAATAATATCCCAAGTATAGTGTTTTTTTACCATATCATGTGCCGACTCGACAATTGCCGTGCGTAACGAATTATCGTAAAACATTTCTCGTATCATTTCGGCAAGCGAATGTGGATTTTCCGGCGACATAACCAAACCAGTTTTTTTGTGATGTAAAAAATCAGCGATACCACCAACGCGCGGCGCAATAATCGGCAGGCCGCACGCCATCGCCTCTAGAAACGAAGTTCCCAAACCCTCGGAGCGGGAAGGGCGCACGAATGCATCAGCAACAACGATATATCGTCTCAAGTCAGCGTGTTCTATCCGACCCAAAAAATGAACCTCTCGTTCCAGAGAATAATGGGCAACCATATTTTCCAGCATCACTCGATCTTCACCGTCACCAACCAAAAGCAAAAAATACTGACCGCGAGGCAATTTGGCAAAGGCATGAATTAAAATATCAATACCATTTTTCGGCACCAAGCGAGAAACACTGACAATGACTTTCGCATATGTAGGTATCTCAAGTTCACGACGGATGTGCTGACACTCATCAGTGTTGGCCGGATAGAATTGTTTTTCGTCGATTCCGTTTGGTATCACTATAACTTTTTCAGGCAAAACACCAATCCCCAAAACATAGTCTTTCAAATAATGACTGATGACCGTTACTATATCCGCTGAACGGATCAAAATTTTGCGGAAAAATCGTACAAAAAAATTCTGGCTACGAAAATCCTTGCCTTCCTGGAGGTTTACGATAAAAGGTGTTCTTGAATAGACAAGATGATATAGCCATGCCGCGCCGGCACCTTGTGAAGCCTGTAGAGCAAAAACCCGATCATATCGCCCAAAACGATACGTGAGTCGAAGCGCCTGAAAGAAGGCGACAACCGGAAAAAACAACTTCGGCACAAAAAAAGAAAATCGAGATACGAAACCGCCGACACGATAGATTGCAGTGTTATTAATAGATTCATACGCCACATCCTTCGAAGCGAGCTGGGCGGTAATAATATCAAAATGAGCACGCGGAAGACGCTCAATAATCGCGGCCAACGCCAACTCGGCCCCGCCAATATGCGGCGCGTAGGCGGTCGAAAAGACCAAAATTCGGCTTGTTTTCTCGGTCATAGTGTGCTAAAATTATACAATATAAAATGGAAAAAATCAATTCCAATCACCGCAGGCAAAAAATACTCTTCCTTATTACCCAATCCGAATGGGGCGGTGCCCAGCAGTTTCTCTATCAAATCGTCACTCATCTAGACCAAAAAAAGTATGATATGACGATCGCAATAGGAAAAGACGGAGATGGCTCGCTGATATCGGCATTCAAAGATATCCCCGTTGTTACACTTCCATCGCTTAGACGCAATCCACACCCGATACAGGATATCATCAGTATTTTTGCTATTCGCCGACTGCTCAAAAAAGTTCGACCTGATATTTTTTTCCTTTTGAGTTCAAAAGCTGGCTTCAATGGCTCATTGGCCGTACGATTTCCATGGACCATCCGTCCAACTCCCCGTGTCATCTATCGCATCGGCGGCTGGACCTTTAACGATCCGTGGTCAGCACCAAAAAAATTTTTCTATTTTCTGTTTGAATACATCAGTGCACACTGGAAAGATATTATTATCGTCAATAGCAAACACGATCTCGAACAAGCACATGATTTTGAGATCAAACCTCGACACAAATTAGCATTGATACACAATGGCATCGACCTAAAAAGTATCCAATTTTTAGAACGAGCGGAAGCACGCGCTAAACTTGACCTGAACGACAATGACTTTGTCATCGGGAGTATCGCCAATTATTATCCGGCCAAAGGTCTGACCTATCTTATTGAAGCACTCAAAGACGTGCCAAATTCAAAAGCAGTATTGATCGGTCAAGGCAAAGAGAAAGAAAAACTACAACAACAGATTCAGTCGCTTCAACTTGAAAACCGCGTTCGGCTTGTCACTCTCAATGAACCGGCGGCGCCTTATCTCAAGGCATTTGATTGTTTTGTTTTACCATCGGTCAAAGAGGGGTTCCCGTGGACTATTCTCGAAGCCGTAGTTGCCCGAGTACCGATCATTGCAACATCAGTTGGAGCGGTTCCAGAAATTATAACCAATCACCGTGAGGGCATTGTTGTTTCGCCAGCAAATTCAAGGGCACTTACGGATGCAATTATATACATGCAAAACAAAGAACACCGCCAGCGGTATGCTGAAGCGGCGTTCTCAAAAATACACAACGATTTTAGCATTGCAAAAATGATGGCTTTTTTTGAGGATTTATTTCGTTAGAACGGCACATCAACAACGACTTTACCAGTGCAATTAGCAACATAATTCTCGGCACCACCGTTGACCAGTCGCGCATAAGTAACCTGCGCATAAAGCTCGTAGCGATTAGATTTTGGCTTATCGGGCAGAGCGACTGTCAACAAACTCTTGCCATTTGGTATCGGCAACTTATTGAAAATATTGGGGCCGATTCGAATATCATCATCCGGTATGACTTTCCATAAAATCAACCGCGCTTCGCTATCAATGCCTTGGTACGTAAACAGCGAATCTTTGTTATCAAATAGATTGGGCTGGATAAACTGGATTAAACCCTTCAACTGACAGGTGGCGGGTTTATTACCCAACTCCTTCCATATTTGCTCTTGTGAAGTCAAAGCTTCGACAGTCGGTTTTGGCGTCGGTGTCTTTTTTGTTGTCGGCTTACCTGTTGGGGATGCTGAATCCGAAGGCAATTCTGACACAGATTCTTCGGGAGTCACCGAAACTTCTGGAGCACTAGCCTGGCGACGAAACAAGAAAAAACCTGAAATTACAACAACAATAACTGCAAAAATAATAAGCGTTATTTTAGACATATGAGGTCAATTCTACCAAAAAAAGCTCAAAAATACAATCCCCCCAGCTAGAAGCCAAAAAGATGGGCGACCCAAGAAAAAAATCTACGAATTACTGGTACTCGCGGTGCTGTGTTACTAGGCATAGAATCTGGTGGTGACTGACTTGGCGTAGCTATCACACTTGCCGTCGGGCGAATTGTAACCAATGAAGGCTTTTGAGGCGTTGGGATAGGTTTTGCAACGACGGTCTGTGTTGGAATTGATGTTAGCGTTGGTAGTGGAATTACAGTTGTAATGATCGGGGTACTCGTTGGACTTGGAAGTGCGATCGGAGTCAGTAAAATTATCGGACTTGCTGTCGGTGTCGGTGTTGAAGGAAGTGGGGTCGGAGTTGCTGTATTTTGGGCAAGTTGCGAAGTTGAAATGGAAAGTGAGAACGTGTATGGCAGTTGCGATGATACGTCCGGCCTTACTTCAAAAACATAAACCCCGTTGCCAAAATATTCATTTAAATATCTGCGATAATCGAACCGTAACGAGCCATAGGTCGTACCACTGCCCTTCCAGATAGAAAATGTACCTTTCTGTTGGCCATCGTTCAGGAGCACGGATAAAAAAGTAGTAAGGTTGAGATTTATAAGATAATAAACCGGTTCTCTGGTGGTCAACGTACAATTAAAAGTACTATCAATAGTAACAAAAAGCGGATTATCACCAAGCGCATTACCGCATTTATTCTGATCAACGAGATCACCGGCTATAGAAGCGGCCTGCGCCTGATTCTGGTAGTAGGCGGCTGGCATTTTAAAAATGGCGAACATAAACAAGCCGATCACGAATATTGAGGTAAAACTTTTCTTTAAAATAAAGCTCATACGATTAGTATATCACACTAAAACTGCTTGACGATATCATTAAAACGAGTGAATACATCACTTGCCTTTGTTGAGCCGATCAATAGTACGGCCTGATCAAATTGTTTTCGCATATAGTATGCATATCCTACCAAGAATCGGATAGAATCGTCATCAAACTGATTCGTCAGCGGACGTAAGCTGATAACTTCATCAAAATATTTTAGACGATTTAAAACAAGCAAATAGAGCTTAACGTTTTGGAAACCGATTTCGGGTCCGTAGTGGTCAAGCATGATTTTCAGATAATACTGAGTTTGTTGAAGATTTCCCTGCTGATAGGTAAGTCGAGTAAGATTGGTCAGCGTATCAAAATAATACGGCCGCAATTCAAGGACGCGATCAAAATACATTACGGCATCTTTGTGATTCTTTTGCGTCCATGAAATTACGCCGAGTAGATTCAGAATTTCGACATTTTTACTATACCGTTGATTCGCACCAACCAATAAACGCTTAGCATCTTCGTAATTTCCATGCGCTACCAAAACTTGTGCCATACCAAGTTGAGTAATAATACTTTCTGGTGATTTACCATAAGCATCAATAGACAAGTCTTCCTGATTTAACCATACCTGATTGCGCGCCAGCACCACGCCGGTATAACAAGCAAATACCAAACTCAGCCCAACAATGGCAACCGCCCGAATGCGTCCACCCCGCTGGTAGAGAATAAAAAATCCATAGGCTACCAGCATAGCCACACCGATAGACGGCATATACATCAAACGTTCAGCCATAATCGTACCGGTCTTAAAAAAGATATTGCTTATGACAAGAAACGGCATCAGAAAAAGTACCGAGGCCACCGCCGTGTACCGCTCAATTCGCCATGACCAAATCAACACTACTCGAGAAGCTAAAATCAAAATTCCAAGCAAAGCAAAAGGATCAAACAGCGGATTTACAACCACCGGAATTTGGTTATATGAATAATCCGAGGCGAGTCGAAATGGAATAAAAATACGCTCGAGATACAATGCCAGCACCTTACATGCTGTCCATAGCGTATGCCAGAAAGAAGCACCGATGAGTGGATTATACGCAAAATCAATCGTCGGTTTGAAAGCGTATTGACCCAATACCAAGAAGCGCAAGAAAACATATGGAATAAGAAGCAGGCCAAACAGTAAAGTTTTTTTAAGGGCTCGCCGAAATGAATCACGATCAATGATCATAAAAATCCCAAATACAATCGGCAACAAGGCAACCGATGTCTCTTTTGAAAGCAAGGCGAGTACGAGAAATACCATCGCCAGCACAAGGCGTTTTCGACATATCAAAAATAACAACCCAAAAAGTGCCGCCAGCAATTCCGCCCGACCGACAATCGAAGTCACATCCTCAACATGAATCGGCAATACCAAAAAAATAAAGCCGGCGCACAGCGCAAAAATATCTTGTCGCGTCATTCTAAAAATAAAGAAAAATACTAAAAACGAAACAATCGCGTGAATAATAATATTCACAACATGGAAGCTGACAGGACTGTCGCCAAATAATATAAAATTCAAAGCGAATGACGCAATGGTTATCGGACGATACAGTCCGCTCTGCGGCATCTTATAGTGATAAGGTGTAGCGAAAAGTGCTGGGATATCGATAACTGAATAGAGATCCGGCCGACCTAAAACAAGCGGGTCATCGTAGACAAACTTACCCAGAATGCCGTTGGCAAACAGCGCAAATGACAAACCGAGCATTGCCAAAAAAATTATCAAAAACTTTTTTCGAGTCATAAACCGAGCGTCTTTAGCATTACATCAAGCATCGAATCATCATAACCAGCTTTTTTGGCTCTTTGCAAATAATATACGGCTTGTGCCGAATTTCGAAGCCGAAAATAAGCAATACCGAGAATAAAATTAAATTCGGGCTGGCTTGGTTCTTTGCCGATATATTTTTCAACAATATCAATTGATTCTTGCGGGTTTCCGGTTTCAATTCTGATATACGAAAAATCTTTGATGATACTCTCGTTTGGATTCAGCCGTATGACGGATAACAAATTATCGCCGGCAAGATCATATTTTTTCTGACTGTAGTATACCTGCGCCAGATTACGATAGGCATTGATATGGTAAGGACTTATTGTAAGTGCTAATTTAAAATATTCCTCGGCCTTTTTCTGATCAACGTCATGCAACGCCAAAACCCCCAGCAAATTCAGCGTATGGGCGTATTTGGGATAGATTGACTGCGCAATTGCAAGTTCACGGCGGGCATCATCCCAACGCATATCTTCAAGCGCGATTGCCGCCAAACTCGAATGCACTAAGACCGAATTTGGCACAATCTTCACCGCACTTTCAAAAAGCGTTTGGTTACTACGCCAATCACGATTGCGACCAATCGTAGCTAAACCATACCAAAACAACAAAGGCGCCACGACAATACCACAGATGACAGCTCCTTTTTTTAAGCGAGCAAGCGCATCCAGACCGAACCCAAGCACTATAACAAAACCGACCGAAGGCACATACATCAAACGTTCAGCCATGGTCGTACCAATCGTCATAAAAATATTTGATATCAAAAGATAAGGAAAAAGAAAAAAAGCGGTCGCAACACGACACCAGCTAGGTGTCTTTTTCCAAAAAAGTAAAAAAATCAGCACAACGAGAAATCCAATACCGAAAATCGCCTGCCAATTCGGTCGACTCAATAATGCAATCGCCTGAAACGAATAATCAGCTGAAAGATGTCTTGGAATAAGCAATTTTTGTAGATACAAAAACGTAACCTTGAATGCCGTCGATACTCGCACTGCCAGACTGCTCAACCGCAATGGGTTTTCAACATACTGCACAACACTACCCAAAACATACGATTTCAAAACAAAAAACCGCAATCCGAAATAGATTGCTACTGGAACAACAAAAATACTTTTTTTAATCGCTTTCCAAAATACCAGACCATCCAGCCGCCAAGCAATCACAAAAAAAATCGGAATAAACGCTAGGGCTGTTTCTTTACTTAATAATGCCAATAGGAAAGCGATCGAAGCCAAGATTGTCCGCTTACGATACCACAGCATCAAAGCGACAATACCCCATAAAAGCATCAACAATTCGGCGCGACCAACAATCGAACTCACGGCTTCGGTATGAATCGGGTGAAACAAAAACAAAAGACCACTCAAAAAAGCGGCGCGTCTGTTTTTTGTTAGCATCTCGATCAATAAAAAAACCAGAAACGCATTCAGGCCGGCCAAAAGCATATTGACAAAATGAAAAGAAAATGTGCCCGCGCCAAAAAATATACGATTCAGCGAAAAGCTCATCATTGTCAGTGGACGATACAAACCGCTCTGCGGAGTATTTTGATGGTAAGGTGAAATCAGTAATTTGGGGAACAAACTCACCTGCGCCAGCTCCGGCCGTTTTTCAATCACTACCGCATCATCAAATACATACTCACCTCGCAACGTATTGGTATAGATAACACAGGTAAGTAAAAGAAAAACAAGCGCGATAACGCGATTGTTTTTAAACCAATACTTATATACCAAAAACGTACTCATTTCTTCTTTGGAGGAGTTTTAAGCTGGTCAATGAGACTTCGAATTGCGTCCTGCGCTTCAAGGTCTTGCGTTGCATACGGCAATCCTTGCTGAAGTATATCCAATGCTTCAGCATTCTGCTTCAAAGTCAATCGAACCAAAGCAATATTGTAATACGCTCTCGGGTCATCCGGACGCAACTTAAGAAGCTTCTGATAATACTCCAGTGCTTTTGTAAAATTACCCTGTTGCGCATACAGTACCGCCAATCCCTGATAACCAAATGGGAAATCGGGGTCAAGCTCGATCGATTTTTGATATTCGGCGATAGCGCCGGCAATATCTTTTTTATCCTGCAAAATTGAGCCAAGATTAAAATGTGGCTGGGGAAAAATATCTTCGCCATCAACCGCGGCCTGATATTCGGCTTGCGCTTGATCAACATCACCACGTTTAAAATAAACATTACCGAGATTATTGTGGATCCTGACATTGCCCGGGTCATAGATCAAAATATCTTTATATAAACGTTCAGCATCAGCCCAAACATAATTACGCTGTATTCCCGTCCGTATAAAAAATCCAGCATAGGCAAGCAACAAAGCAATAATACCATACCGGACAAACTTTTCTTTCTGAATAAATACGCTCCCGAACAATCGGTCAACGTAATACATAATTAAAAGGCCGGCTCCAAAAAGTGAGAAATACAACCAATGCTCATAGATGCGGGCGTTAACTGGCACTATGCCAGAACTTGGCCCTAACCAAATAAAAAACCAACCTAACCCCAAAAACCAAAGACGAAAATTATTGCGCCCCATGGAACTATCTCGTCGATATAGCCAAATTAAAGCGCACAGTCCGCACAATAGACCTAGGCCAACAAACCACACAGGCCATTGCAAGAGAGATGTGCGTAGTGGCACATCTCTCTCCATGTGTAGACCAATCGGTACAAAGACTAAGCGAACATAGTCTAATAATGCGTTGAAAAATGTAAAGATTCGGTATGAGAGATTCTCTGTATAAATATTGTTCGCAACATAAAAATTCAATGTATCTTTAAAATTAAAAACAGTAAGACGTAAAAGTCCGTACAAACCGGCAACGGCAAAAAATGGTGCTGTTCGCCATATGCCTAATCTTAAAGATTGCAAAAATGGACGTTCTTTTAGCTGTAAAAACATCTCCAATAAAAGCAGGAAAAATGGCATTGTAGCCGCGACCTCGCGACTTAATATGGCAAGAACTTCAAAAATAACAACAAACGCAAACAATGCCCAACGAAATCTTTTTCGATAACGCAAGAAAACTAATATACCGAGCAATATAAAAAACACGGAAAGCGGATCACCGCGACCAGAAATATAGGTAACTGCTTCCGTCTGGAGCGGATGAATAGCAAAAAATAAGGCAACCAAAAATGCATAGCTCTTTTTTTTAAATAACATCAGCACCAAAAGATAAATCAAGATCGCATTACCAGCATGAAGCAGATTGCTAATAATATGATAACTTGCCGGCGAATCCCCCTGAAAAACATAATTAAACAAAAAAGTAACGAATAAAACCGGCCGATAATAATTACTTTTTTCGCCAATACCCGCTAGCGTATTTTTAGTAAATAAAGATTTGAGATTTTGTATGCTAAGCTCATGCACAAAGGGATTGCGAACAATCCAATCCTCGTCGTCCCATAACAACGGATTATTAATATTAGTGCTATACATAATAAAAGTAATCGCCGCTAGCGCAACCATCGGCAACCAATGGGCTCGTAAGAAATTTTTGATATACATAAACATATTTCTAGAACATTAAAATTGATAAATAAAAAAAGAATTAGAGACGCGATCTATCGGCTTATACTTTGTAAACCAAGGGCTATTAAGGTTATTTATTTGGTTTGACATATAACCACGTATATAGGCATTAGTACTAACAGCATAGACTGTACCTTTTTGAATGGGTGCGCTAAGCCAATCGCGCAAATCAAACTTTTTGAGCACTTTAATATCGTAAGCTTCGGGCTGTCCATGAGCCTCATAGACAAAATTGATAGCCTCAATACCGTGCGTATCCATATATGATTTTAAATCTTTCAAACCGCCACCCCAATCAACATTGGAATCATCGAGATATTTATAGGTATTTGACGAGCCACTAATCAGCTCATTGCCATAGGCAAAATAGTTTGGATAGCTGATAATCGGCTGGCTGACATACCAAGCAATGGCTATCCCACCCAGAATAGCGCTAAAACGCCCCGAGAGAAAGTCTTTGTAGAATCCAGCGATAAAAAGCGAGAGAAACGGCAACGTTGGCAAAATATAACGCGCTCCAATCGGCGCCGCCTTGAGAGAGACGGCGATAAAAAATATCGCGGCAGGAACAAACAAAAACAAAAGTTCTGTGCGTTTTTCTGTCCTCTTTTTTATAAAAAGATACAATGCGCCAGCGAGCGCCAGCAGATAAGCAACTGGCGTTTTCAAAAACCCAGCAACGGCAAAATAATACCACCATGTCCCCTGCTTTGCCTGTCCCAGAAGAAAAGCATAATACCCAGCCGGTCGGTCTTGGTTAATCGTTTGCATACCATAGAAATAGAGAATCGGGCTCTTGCTAAAAAAGTACGATGCCCAAATACACAGCACGGTTACAACAGTGACAACCAAGCTGACCAAAACTGCCTGTTTGAAACGCACGTGACCGCGAATCAAAGCGAACAGCAAAACAAAAGCAATAACTGGAAACAGCAAGATGCCAGAATATTTACTGATACAAGCCAGTCCGGTTGCCAACGATAAAAAAATAAGTGGCCGCCAACGCACATGCGGCGGTGCCTCTCTCTTTGATCGAATCGCAAAAAATGGTTTCAAGAGAACATATAAATAAAACGACGCCACGGTCACAAATGCCGTCACGGCGATATCAGTCGTCACCACTCGAGCATGCGCTAAAGCAGTCGGCGAAAAAGCAACCAAACCCATAGCAATCAGACCGGCATTCACATCATATAATTCTCTACCAAAACGAAATACAAACACCAAAAGCAATACAAACAATCCAACAATCATCAGTCGAGCTTCAAACAAAAGCCGATCAGTATTAGATCGGTTCACCGTGAAAAAACTATCGCCAAACTTCCACTGATTGGGACTCAAAAAAGTTAGCGACTCGTCGGACAAATTTGCGGTAATTTTCGAATCAAGTATCAACGGAACTGCCGCTATTAATTTTACAAAGGTAGGATGTTGTGGATTGAGCCGAAAATCCCCTGTTTTCCAATAAACATAACCGGCCGGTATATGCGCGGTCTCATCGAAAGTCAAACTCAACCGGCGCATACTAAAAATCGCCAAAAAAACGGCGATTACTAAAATAAAAGCAAAAATTATGCGTTGCCACGACTGCATTATGGCGTATAGGTTAAGCGATAGATTGCACCAGCATAGTCATCAGATATATATATCGTACCATCACTATTCACTTTAATATCAACTGGTCGCCCTTTTACCTTATTGTTCTGCAAAAATCCGGTCATAAAATCTTCTGAACGCACAACATTGCCTTTGACATCCAAAACATAGCGAACTATCTTGTATCCGACTTTCGGATCACGTTCCGAGCCATGCAATGCGACCAAAAGATTGCCCTGCCATTCTTTTGGCCAAACACTGGATTGTCCTTTCTGTACAACTGGAATAAAGGCGATGCCAAGCGGCGCGGAATGTGCCGGTAGCTCAATATGCGGTGCGACCGTACCGGAACAAGGATTGATATGAGCTATGGCTCGATCAGTCGGCGTCGCCAACGGCGTTGGCGAATAGACTGCATCAAGGACCCGGTCGCCGTAACACAACGGCCAACCGTAGTCTTTGTTAAATTCGACAATATTAATCTCGTCTGGTGGTAAGCCATCACCCAAATTATCTCGGCCCATTTCTGTAGCCCAAATTTGTTTTGTATACGGATTAAAATCAAAGAAAACAGAATTGCGCAAACCGCGCGCATATTGCGCTAGATACGTTCCGTCCTGATCGGATTCAAGCAAAGATGCGCGCTTAAATGTCGGCTCCAAGCATGCATCACAAGATGAACCGACAGCTATGTACAATCTATCGGTTTTGTCTCGTCCGATATCAGAATTGGTCAGTAAATCTTGTGATCGCAGTTTCGGACCAAAAGCGATCGTGCGTGTAAAATGCTGACCATCAGCCGGTAAATTAACTACGCCTACAGGTGGACCGATTGTTACTCCAACAGATCCATACTCATAGCGTGAAACTTTATCCGTCTCGGCAACATAGAGATAAAGCTTGCCATCATTGTTTATATTAAAAGCCAACCCATGCGGTTTGTTGAGACCGGTCAATAAAATTTTCTTACTTTCAGCTACACCATCAGCATTATAGTCAAGCAAAGCTACAACTCTGCCGGCACTGGTTTCACTGACCAATACATGTCCAGCCGGATCAACCGCGATAACTCGTGGCTTATAAAGATCCTGACTATACATATCCAGCTTAAAATTCTGGGGAAGTTGGAATTCAGAAGTCTGAACCGTCTGTCGAGACAGTCCGCGAAACCAAAATATGGCCACGACAGCAATAATGAGTACAATAATTATGAGTATTCTCTTCATAGTTTTATCAACAATTTGCTGATAACATTACCATAAATTCGATAAAATATCCATACACTACTTACGTACGAGTATGCTCTTCAATCTTAAGGCATCGGCATTCTGTGGATTCTTTTTTAATACTATATCCAGGTTCTTTATCGCATCATTCCGATCACCGATTTTAGCTTGAGACAGGGCTAGTAAAAAATAATCGTCGGCCGAACCCAGACCCAGATCAATCGCCTTGCGCATAGCTACGGCGGCACGTTGATATCCTTCTTGCGTATCAAGACCGCTCAAAGCATAGGCCTTGCCTTGATAGGCATAGGCATTTTGGGGCATCACAACTGTTAATCGATCATAGACATAACCGGATGGTATTATCTCTCCTATTTTATATAAGAAACGACCTAAGTCCCGATATGGCGTATCATTCTTTATAGAAAACCCGGCCATTGTCGAGTCTAGATTCTGTAGAATATTTTTGGTGTTTATCTGGTATTTATTGATGATCGAACTATTTTGTGGCACGCGATGAAGATAAATAACGGCAATATCATTGAGATAAACCATCGCCCATTCAGGATCACGACTAATCCTTTGCAAAAAAGTACTGGTCCAAGGACTGTTATCTGTATGATTGAAAAAAATATAATTGATTCCATATTTTGGATACAATTTTTTCCATACTTCATAGTCAGACCGCATCGGTATATAAATATCCTGCCAAAAACTATACGAATAGGCTTCTGGCCGACCATCACAAAAAACTTTCTGTTCGGGATATAGTCGCCAAACCAAATAGCTACCAATATCAAAGTCATTGAAAACATTCCCCTGAATATTATTTGTTTTTACAAATTCAACTGCTGATTTTGCCGATTCCGGCACGCCAAGTCCAAAACGTCGCGATACATCCAAATAACCATATAAAATATTAGTTGGAATAATAACGATTAAAAAAATAAGTGCCGAAAATAATATGCCAATACCTAACCTACCGACATGCTTTGAAACCCTAAAATCAGGTACCATCGTATACGTGATCGGCAAAAAACCAAGCGCGTAGATGCTCACGTTGCGAAGCATTGTAAAAGCTCCGTAAACAAAAAATATCGAAGTAATAATCTCAAAAATATATCGCTTGG
>CAYUQA010000033.1:0-13060 GCA_964446135.1 uncultured Candidatus Saccharibacteria bacterium
TTCCAGATCGATGAGCCGGAAAAACTCAAAGCCGAAGCACGACAATTGGCCATCAAAGACGCTGAGAAAAAAGCAAAAGACCTCGGCAAACAGCTGGATATTTCGATTGGCAAGTTAATCAATTTTTCAGAAGATATCAACGGTGGCGGTGGGCCGATTACGCTCTATGAACGCGCTGCTGGTTTGGGTGGCGGTGGCGACAGTGCGCCTAGCACGCCTGTCGGTGAGAATGAAATCATCATCAACGTAACGCTTACCTATCAGTTACGGTAATAAAAAATCCCCCCGAGCGGGGGATTTTTTTATTCGATGCCTGTATAACTTTGTTCTAGATTTTGTGTCTCTATCTGATCGAGACGGCCGTTGAGTGACGCGATGCTCTCGTCGATGTTTTGGTTAGGATCGACTGACAGCGTATAGTCTTGACCGTTTGCTGTGACCGCATAGCGGTAGGCATTTTTATCAAGCGGCTGATTTTTTATGTATGGCCTTAACGCCTCAAAAAGTTCTGGGCCGTTGGTTGCATTTGGATAGCGATCATTGTCGCTATAATAGAGCTCGAGAGCGGTATTAAGCTGATGGGTATTGGCAACCGAAACCACAGCGATAGCTTCATTTATGAGCTGTTGTGGGTTTATTGCCAGCGTGCCGATCATAAGGGTCGTGCCGACAAGAACGGAAGATAATATATTCATATGCATATATAATAGCACTTTTTAGGCATTTTGTCAACGCCTGCCAGACTGGGCGGATATACTGACTATATGTCAATATAATGTTATAAATAGGGCAGAAAAGGCAATCTCGCCTTTTTGTTTTACAACCAAAAAATGGAGGATGCTGATGAGTAGAAAAGCAGTACACAAAGATCTGAAAGCTTTGTATTTCAGACTGTTTAAGACGGAGCACCCTATCTGCAAAGATCTGGAGGAGGGATTTTCATTTGAGGTCGCGTGCGAAAAGCTTGCGACTATGAGCGAAACGGCACGCCAAGAACTTGAAGAGATAGCCGTGTTTTTCGGAAAAATTGAGAGGGCTGTAAAGGGCATCTACGATAATCTGATCGGATATTCAATTTTTTTAGGAATTCGGCTGTTTGTAGGCATCTGGTCAGAAGAAGAACCAAGACATGGCGATTTCTTTGTGAAAGTTTTTGAGATGCTCGGTTCTGTTCGCGACGTCGTTCTTAAGATCTCGCCGGCAGATTTTATTGCGCGTTGGGCAGTTTGGCTGGTCCGCATCTTATTTCCGCAATTAATTGATGCCTTGATTATGACAATTGGCTGGGTCAACGAACTGACCGTGGAGGCGGGTTACTCTGATTTGATAGAACGTTATCCCGCCCTTATGAAGCCTTTGAATAAAATTCGAGGTGAAGAACATCGGCACATGACGTTTTATGGATCCGCATTGGTGATCCTTCTCAAAAAACGCGATTCGCACTGGTATAATTTCAAGGTTGAAATTATCGCGCGCGTATTGCCGGTTGCGTTCAGATTGGTTTACCGGCCAATCGGATATAGCCAAGCACCGGAAGAAGCAATCAGGACATTCGCGTTCCTTATGAGGCGTGAAGAGACGCGGAATAACGTGCTCGCAAATTTTGCGCTCCTTGATCAGATCGAAGATAATTTCGTCCAGCCGATACTCGAAAAAATTCGAGAGAATGCAACAAGGACATTATTTCTCTTTGCTGACAAAGGTGTGCAGTTAATCGCACAACAAAAGGCGGCTTAGTACTTTTGCAACATTTTGCCCGGACGCGTTTCGTTCCGGGCTTTTTTCTTGAGAATTCTGGTGAGAAATGTTAAAATTGCCAATGTTCTGGTGAGGTGGCCGAGTGGCTGAAGGCGGCGGTTTCGAAAACCGCTATACGGGAAACTGTATCGTGAGTTCGAATCTCACCCTCACCGCAGATGACTTTTGAGATGCCTTTAGGCATGTCGAAAGTCATTTATTGCCAACAAGATATAAAGGGACCTGCTTTGCCCTTCCGAAGTTCGAAGAACGACCGCGTGCCGCCATAGCTGGCTCCAGCGGTGGCGCAAGGAGGGACCCCTTTTTTTAGTCCCACAGATATTGTGGAAAATGTATTCGTATGTTACTATTCTTTATGGTAATCATACTCAATTTTGGAAGTCAGTTTGCACATCTTATAGCAAGACGTGTACGGGATCTCGGCGTGAAAGCCGAGATCTTGCCTTTTAATACTACTGCCGCCGAAATACAGAAACTTAATTCGGTAGGAATAATCTTGTCGGGAGGACCAGCTTCAGTTTTAGAGAATAATAGTCCCCGACCAGATAAGGATATTTTTAAATTAGGTATTCCTATTCTTGGTATCTGTTATGGGCATCAAGTTATGGCGCATATGCTCGGTGGACAAATTAAAAAAGGTGTCCACCGAGAGTTTGGAAAAGAAACTCTTAAAATCAAAGATAAGAGAGCTATCTTCAAAGGATTGTCTTCGAATGAAATCGTTTGGTTCTCACACGGTGACCAAGTGGTAAAATTACCAATAGATTTTGTTGGCGCAGCTTTTACTTCGGCTTGTACTTATGCAGCTTTTTCTAATCCGAAGCATAATTTTTTCGGTATTCAATTTCATCCCGAGGTTACACATACTCAACACGGCAACAAGTTATTGGAAAATTTCCTATTCTCAATCTGTCATGCAGATAAGAGTTGGGAGATTGGTTTGGTAACAGAAAATATTATTGCTGAAATAAAGAACGAGGTTGGTAGCACCCATGTTGTCGTAGGAATCTCTGGCGGAGTAGACTCTTTAGTTGCTGCTACTTTAATACGCCGCGCAATCGGTAATAAGGTTCATGCCGTATTTGTTGATACCGGGCTGTTGAGAAAAGGGGAGGTTGAACAGGTTTCGATATATTTACGTAAACACGGATTTAAAAAACTTCATGTTACTGATGCGAGCCAGCTTTTTCTCAGGAGGTTAAAGGGTATCACCGACCCAGAACAAAAGAGAAAAATCATAGGCCACACATTTATCGAAGTATTTGAAAAGGCGATTAGACATGATTTAAAGCAGTACCCTATCGCATTCCTTGCGCAAGGGACTATTTATCCTGACCGCATAGAATCTGCCTCGACTTCTAAAACAACGGCGAAAATTAAAAGTCATCATAATCTTACATTGCCCGAGAAGCTAGGCTTTAAAATCCTAGAGCCGATAAAAGATTTATATAAGGATGAGGTGCGAAAAGTAGGGCTGAACCTAGGATTACCAAAAGAGTTATTATGGAGACACCCGTTTCCGGGTCCAGGCCTTGCGGTACGCATCGTGGGGGAGATCACAAAAGAGCGGCTTAATATCCTACGCGAGGCAGATGCAGTCTTTATTGAAGAGCTTAAAAAATCAGGTGAATATGAAAAGATCTGGCAGGCATTTGCCGCGCTACTTCCGATTAAAGTTGTTGGTGTCATGGGAGATGGCCGAACTTATGAATATATCATTGCTCTACGGGCAGTTGATTCTGTAGACGGCATGAGTGCTGATTGGCATAAGATACCAAATGAGCTTTTGGAAAAAATATCGGGCTCTATCATAGGTGAGGTGCGCGGCGTAAACCGTGTATTATATGATATTACACAAAAACCGCCGGCTACAATTGAATACGAATAGCTTTCACAAATCGGACCAAAGCTAAAAAAAAGGACCTGCTTTGCCCTTCCTAAGTTCGAAGAACGGAGGAGGGACCTCTTTTTACAAATGAAAAAACGGCGGGTCAGCAATAGTATCTGACTCGCCGTTTTTGGTTTTTTGGCCTTAGTGGCTAATATATTTTGCTACTACAGAGGCAAGAAATAACAGTACAATAAAACCAAGAAACCATCCAGGATTGACTGGATCTTTTGTATTAATCCAGCCAATATATGTTAATCCTAATAGGATTAAAGCAAACAGAAATAAAAGTACTGATACTACGGTGCCGATTGTTGATAGCATATCTGTCCTCCATTACAAGAAATCTGAATTGGCTAATATTATAACCTATTTGATATTATGTCAAGTTTTTGGTATTATGGTATAATTACATTTTATGAGACTTCTTTGGTCATATATTACTCGCTATAAAAAGTACCTGTTTTTGACGCTTATTCTTGGTATTATCAACCAAGTTTTTTCGCTGTTGGACCCGCAGATTCTTAGACTATTGATCGACAATTATGCCACCAAGATCGGCAGTCTGACTTCGCAGGAGTTTATTAAAGGCGTTCTACTACTCCTTGGTGCGTCGGTAACGGCCGCTTTTATCTCGCGTGTCGCCAAGAATTTTCAAGACTATTATGTAAATGTCATTACCCAGCGTGTTGGCGCGCAGTTATATGCGCATACTGTCGGGCATTCGTTCGCACTGCCATACGCCGCTTTTGAAGATCAGAGATCTGGTGAACTTCTCCAAAAATTACAAAAAGCCAAAGCCGACAGCGAAAGACTGATTGACGGCTCGATCAATATCCTCTTTACCTCTACCGTCGGCATGATTTTCGTTATCGCTTATGCCTTTTGGGTGCATTGGGTGATCGGTTTGATGTATGTGCTCATAATACCGATACTAGGCCTGACGCTTCTGGTCTATGGCACCAAAGTAAAGGTTGCTCAAAAGGCAATCGTGGCTGAGATTACCGGTTTAGCTGGTTTGACGACTGAGACGATCCGCAATGTCGAACTGGTGAAGGGTCTTGGTTTGCAAGATCAGGAGATAGATCGTCTGAATTCGTTAAATGAGAAAATTCTGGGACTGGAATTAAAAAAAGTGAAACTTATTCGCACCTTGAGTTTTATTCAAGGCACGATGGTAAATTTTGTCCGTTCGCTTCTAATGTTCGCGATGTTGTGGTTGATCTTCCAGGGCGTTATAACTATCGGTGAATTTTTCAGCTTGTTATTTTATTCATTCTTTATCTTCGGTCCGATTTCAGAAATGGGCACAGTCGCGGCGCGTTATCAGGAAGCGCGGGGTAGTCTTGAAGCGGTTAACAAAATTCTGGCTATGCCCACAGAACAAAAGCCAGATGAGCCGAAAGACCCGGGTCAGATCAAGGAGATTACATTCAAGAAAGTTAGTTTTAGTTACAAGACAGCCGAGATATCTTCGACGCGAAGTATTGACCTGACCATCAAAGCTGGTGAGACGGTGGCCTTTGTCGGGCCATCGGGTTCGGGGAAAACTACTCTCTTGAAACTGATTCTTGGTTTGTATCAGCCGACAAAAGGCAAACTTTTAATCAATGGCATTGATTCGCTCGAGATTGATTACGATCGCTTACGCAAACACATCGGACTAGTCTCACAAGATACCCAGTTGTTTGCTGGCACTATCAAAGATAATTTAAGGTTTATAAAACCAAACGCGACGGATAAAGAGTGCATCGAGGTGTTACGACTGGCTTCGGCATCGACGATCATAGAGCGTGGTGGTCAGGGTTTGCATACAAAGATTGGTGAGGGCGGTTTGAAATTATCCGGTGGCGAACGTCAGCGTTTGGCGATCGCCCGCGCGCTTTTACGCAATCCGGATATTATTATCTTCGACGAGGCGACCAGTAGTCTCGACTCGATTACCGAACATGCCATCACCGAGACGATTCGCGATATCGAGAAATCAAAACCGGAATTAATGCAGATTCTGGTCGCGCACCGCCTATCGACGATTGCTCATGCCGATCAGATTTACGTGCTTGAACATGGTAAGCTGATTCAATCAGGTACGCACGAAAAACTTTTGAAGAAAGGCGGTCTCTATGCCGCGCTCTGGCGTGAGCAAAGCGCCGAACGCAAAAATCAATCATGAGAAAATATCTAAAACCAATATTCGCTATAGTTTTTAGTGCGGGCATCATTGCTTCGGTTTGGGCTCTATATACTATGACTTCTTTTTTTCAGTTCTATAGTCAAAAACGCCTAGTTGATGTTCGAGAAAATATCATATATCGAGAGGGCAGTGTTGATCCAAAACAACGACTTGATTTGTATCTGCCCAAAGATGTCAAAAATTTCCCAGTTGTGCATTTTATTCATGGTGGTTATTGGTATAGTGGCTACAAACAATACTATCAGGGCGTAACCGGTCTCTATGGCAATATTGGTGTTGCACTGGCCGAGCGCGGGATTGGTGTAGTCATACAGAGTTATCGCTTGGCGCCGGATGTTCCTTTTTCTGATCAGATAGACGATGTGGCTACGGCAGTCGCCTGGACGGTAAACAACATCGAGCAATACGGTGGTGATTCGACCGAGGTTTATGTCATGGGGCATTCTGCCGGCGGTCAAATGACTGCGCTCTTGGCTACTGATCGACGCTATCTGCAAGAAAAGAATATCAATTTGGCCATCAAAGGTTTTATTCCGATATCGGCTATTTTTGATTTGCCCAATATGGTCGCGACCAATGACGAAGCTTTTAATGAACAGATTTCGTATAAAGTATTCGGACGTGACCCCAAGGCATTAATCAAATATTCACCAACAACATATTTTAAAAGTGGTTTATCGCCAATGCTGATCTTGAATGGTCAAGATGATTTTCCATATATTGCCGCGCAAGACAAAGCGGCCACAGATGCGCTTTTGAAACTTCGCAATCGAGTGGCCTATGCTATAATTCGGGGATATAGTCACATGGATATGGTGGTGCGCTTTGGTCGCGATGACGATCCAGTTATACAACAAGTCCTAAATTTTATAGGTAAGAAATAGTGATTAAGAAAAAAAGAAAATAGCCTTTTCGACTAGTTGCGCTTCAGCTCCGCGTTATGTTACCTTTTGTTTGAATAAGTATTTTGGAGGTTTTTATGTTTACAGACGCAGATATTGATCGTATTCGGTTAGATTTTTTGGAAAAAAGTTGCTCGTACGTTAAAAATCCAATTTCTAAATGGCAACGAAGAAGAGCTTTGGAAGTATGGGAAGATTTCTCTGATTTGCCGCTGGAAATTAAAAAACACTTTACTTTTTTGTTTGATGGCAAGCCAGATCTGGGCTGGGTTCAAAAGGGACATGATCAAGGTCCGGAGCACAAAGACAAAAAAGAATTTTGGCATGATTCTTTTGGTCTGTTGGGTATCATTGAGAAAGAGGTACCTAAAGATATATTTCAAATTGCAAAGCCGGTGTTGTTTCCCTTGCGAGATAGTATGCAATATATACGCAGGGCGATTGTGGATATGCAAAACGAACTTTTATACAGAGTATTTGGTTTGTCATTTTACGATACTCTGACTTTTTCGCTTAATCGCTGTGTTCTTTATAAGAAAGATGAGGATCATCATATCGCAAAGCCACATCTTGATAAGAACCTCATTACGTCACACGTCACAGAATCTTATTGGGGGTTGATCGGTGGCAAAGTCCCGCCATGGCCAAATAAAGATATGACTCGAGAAGATCAGAGAGATTTTGTACAAGAGTATCTTAAGCCAATCGAAAAGCCGGATGGAGATTCGATGCTTATTTTTGTTAGTCAACGACTTGCTGTAAAGACGGACTATAACTATCCGCCTTTCTGGCACGGTGCCATAGACAATGAATCACATCTGCGTCGACGGAGTGCTATTGTTTATTTTTTCTCGACCTCAAAAATTGACCTTGGTGAAAGAGAAAAATACGAACGCGATCTTTTCGAAGATTATGAGTGAACCAAAATCTTTGCTTCGTTTTGGTTGTTGATCTCAAGTATGCCGCTACTGATACTAGTAGCGGTTTTTTTATCGAGAATCACGTTGCCTTTTGATAAGAGCGAGATCAATGGCTCATGGTGATCGAGAATCGTAATCTGGCCGAGTTGCGTCGGTAGGGTAATAGATGAGATTTCACCTTCGTAGATCGTATGGGTCATTGAATAGATCGATATGTGCATAGTGGATTACGCGAGATCATCAACTGAACCTTTCATATAAAAGGCGTCTTCGGCTTTGTCATCGTGTTTGCCGTCGAGGATCTCTTTGAAGCCGCGAATGGTCTCTGTGAGCGGTACGTATTTGCCCGAGATATTACTGAATTGTTCAGCGACGAAAAATGGCTGTGATAAAAAGCGCTGGACTTTGCGCGCGCGGGTAACGACGAGTTAATCGTCTTCGGATAATTCTTCCATGCCCAAAATGGCGATGATGTCTTGTAATTCTTTGTATCGTTGTAACGTTTTTTGGACGGCACGCGCGACATCATAGTGTTCTTGTCCGACAACATGCGGTGAAAGCGCGGTCGACGTAGAAGACAAAGGATCAACGGCCGGATAAATACCGAGTTCGGTCAACGCACGACTCAACACGATCGTCGAGTCCAAATGACTAAACGTCGTCGCTGGTGCCGGATCAGTGATATCGTCAGCCGGAACATAGATCGCTTGAACTGATGTGATGGATCCGTTTTTTGTTGAGGTAATGCGTTCTTGTAGCTCGCCCATTTCAGTCGCCAGGGTCGGCTGATAGCCGACAGCCGATGGCATGCGACCGAGCAAGGCAGAAACTTCGGAACCGGCTTGTGAAAATCTAAAAATATTGTCGATGAAAAGCAGAACTTCTTTGTGCTCTTTGTCGCGGAAATATTCGGCCATAGTCAATGCTGTAAGCGGTACGCGCAAACGCGCTCCCGGTACTTCGTTCATTTGACCAAAGACAAGCGCGGTATTTTCCAAAACATTTGATTCTTTCATTTCGTTATAGAGATCATTGCCTTCGCGAGTACGTTCGCCGACTCCAGCAAAGATGGCGACACCACCCGCTTCTTGGGCGACGTTTCGGATGAGCTCTTTGAGAAGTACCGTTTTGCCAACACCGGCGCCACCAAAGAGGCCGACTTTACCACCGCGAACAAATGGCGCGATGAGGTCAATGACTTTAATGCCGGTTTCGTAGACTTCGGTTTTTGCTACGAGGTCAGTAAATGCAGGAGCAGATCTGTGGATTGGCCAACGTTCAGTAGCAGATATTTCTCGTGGGCCTTGTTCAGTCAACTCTTCGCCAAGAACATTGAATAGTTTGCCAAGTGTTTCTTTGCCGACTGGCACGCTGACCGCCGAACCTAGATCGGATACCCCGTCGCCGCGTTTGAGTCCATCGGTTGAAGCTAATGCGATCGCCCGCACCAGTCCAAGTCCCAAATGCCGCGCGACTTCGAGGGTGATTTTTTCACCGTTTTGGTTTTTGGTTTCAAGCGCGTTAAAAAGTGCCGGAATTTCGTGTTCCGAAAACTCGACATCTACAACTGGACCGATAATTTGTTTGATAATTCCCATAAAAGTATTAGGTATTTCGTATTATGTATTATGGAAGAATGAAGAGCAACGTTTTAATTTTGTTCTGTGATGTTCCATAATACTTAATACCAGATACATGCTTCATTGTGTGCCGGCGGTGATTTCGATAAGTTCTTGGGTAATCGCTGCTTGGCGAGATTTATTGTATAGAAGAGTTAGGTCTTCGATGATCTCTCCAGCATTATCACTTGCCTTTTTCATGGCGACCATGCGTGCCGAATGTTCCGATGCGTTGGCTTCAAGAATGACATGATACATAATCAAGCGGAAAAAATATGGCAGAAGAGTTTTTAGGACGGCATCTTTTGATGGTTCAAAAATCATCGTGTTGTCTTGGTTGGTTTGGGGTATCGCCGTTTGTTGTGAATATCGTCCATGTTCCGGTGCGATATTTGTCAGAAGATTGTTGATCGATGCGCGTTTTAGCGGCAGAACCGTATGAGCGACAACTTCTTGCAACAAAGTACTGCGAAAATTGGTATAGACAACAATAAATTCAGATATGTTGCCTGTCAGGAATTTTTTTTCGATAAAATCGGCTATTTCCTCGGTCTCATCAAAAGCGCCAAGATCGCCTTTGCCGTACCATTCTTTGATTATGTTGTATCCTCGTCGATCAAAATATTCTTTTGCTTTTTTACCGATAGTGATTACATTAACGACGCCCTCTCTTTGGTGTTGACGGATTAATTCTTCGGCTTTGCGCAGGACACTACTGTTGAGTGATCCGGCGAGGCCTTTGTCCGACGTGATTACACACACTGTTTTGCCTCCGGTTGCTGGAGATTCAGTCCACAGACCTAGGTTCTCTAGAGATTGAACGCCAATAAGTCGTTCCAATATACCAAAAGCGCTTATAGCAAATGGCCGTATATTAAGAGCAACTTCCTGACTGCGTCGCATTTTTGTTGCGGCGACAACCTCCATCGCCTTGGTAATTTGGCGTGTGTTGTTGATTGAATTTATTCTGTTTTTTATATCTCGACCGGATGCCATGTCAATGTTTTAAAAGTTTCTAGCGCATCATTGAGCGCTTCCTCGATAGTATCGTTTAAGATGCCTTTCTGGCGAATCTCTTCGACTATGTTTGGTTTGTTATTATGCAGATACTCTATAAATTTTTCTGTAAAGTTTTGGATATCTTCGGGAGCGATGGTATCAGCATGACCGCTGATGCCAAGCCAGACGGCAAAAACCTCATCCTCAAATGGTATCGGTTGTAGATCAGATTGTTTTAATATTTGGGTTAGCGCAGTACCACGCTTGATTTTTTTCTTGGTCGCATCATCAAGATCAGACGCGAATTGTACAAATGCTTGTAACTCTCGGAACTGTGCCAGTTCAAGACGCAAACGACCGGCAACTTTTTTCATGGCTTTTGTTTGGGCGGCTGAACCGACACGAGATACCGAAAGACCGATATTGATAGCTGGTTTGATACCTTGATAGAAAAGACTCGGTTCGAGGTAGATTTGACCATCGGTGATCGAGATGACATTGGTTGGAATGTATGCGGCGACATCACCAAGCTGGGTTTCGATGATTGGCAGAGCTGTCAGTGATCCGCCACCGAGATTTTTGTTTAATTTGGCGGCACGTTCCAATAGGCGAGAGTGAAGATAAAAAATATCTCCCGGGTAGGCTTCACGACCGGGTGGGCGACGTAATAGCAAGGATACTTGGCGGTAAGCGCTGGCGTGTTTGGAGAGGTCATCGTAAACAGCCACGGCATCTTTGCCTTGGTGCATAAAATATTCGCCTATAGCGGCGCCGGTATAGGGCGCCAGATACCACAGTGGTGCCGGACTTGATGCTGGCGCGGCGACTACTATCGAATATTCAAGCGCGCCGTTTTGTCGTAAGTCTTCGACTATCTTTGCTATTTTCGATTCGCGCTGACCAATAGCAACATAGATACAGATTGGTCTGTTGCTCTCATTCTTTTGGTTGATGATGGTATCTATGGCAATAGCTGTTTTGCCGATTTGGCGGTCGCCGATGATGAGTTCGCGCTGACCGCGACCGATGGGAATCATGGCATCGATGGCTTTGATACCAGTATGCAGTGGTGTATCAACTGGTGAACGCATCAATACTGTCGGTGCTGACCGTTCAACAGGTACTCGCTCGGGCGTTTTTGTAAAAATAGGGCCCTTGCCGTCGATTGGTTCGCCAAGGGGATTGATGACGCGACCCAGTAGCTCTGGTCCTACAGATATTGATAGTATATTGCCGGTGCTTTTTACAACATCACCCTCTCTTATGTTCTTGTAATCACCAAGTACCATAGCACCGATCGTTTCTTGTTCGAGGTTGAGCGCAATAGCAGAACGATCGCCATCCGAGGTTTCGATCGTGAGCATTTCTTGAGCAAGCGCATCGGGTAAGCCGTCGATGCGCGCAATGCCGTCGCCTATCTCGACAACATGACCAATAGCTATCTCACCCAGCTCCAGTTTAGCCGAGGTAATTTTTTGTTTTAGTTGTTCTATGATTGGGTTACTCATGATAATAGATTTTTGATCCTTGTGCGCATACTCGCGTCAAGAAGTTTTTCATTGTTGATAGTGATGATGACACCACCGATAAGTGCAGAGTTTGTTTCAAATACAAGCTCGTCAGTCGTTCTAAATTTTTCAGTTATGTCGTTTTGTTTTTTCATATCGAATGGAATGGACGAAGTAATTACAATTTGGCGTATGTTTTTTTTCTTCTGATATATTTTTGTAAGCGCGCGTTCTATCTTTGGCCACTCGTAAAGCTGATTGTGGTTCGTTAGAAATTTAACAAATTGTTCGACGATAACTTTAGAATCATCGGCTGTTTCGAGTAGATCATATAGCGCGTGAGCATATTGGCGTGGGGTATATTGCATAGTTATTGAGATGCTTTTTTAATCGCGCTGGCTATGATACGATCCTGTTCCGTAGAAAATGCATCTTGTGTTAAGATACGGCCCAGTGCTGTTCTTAGTAGTTCTTTGGACTCACCATAGAGCTCTTGGCGCATTACTGTTTGATCGTATTCGCCTTTTTCATGTGCCGATTGAATAATTTGGTCGGCGTGCCTTTCGGCGATGATGGTGATCTCATTTTCTTTCTGTTTGCCTCGAATAATACCCTGTTCGATAATTGATACTGATTCTCGTTGGGCTTGACCGATAATACTAGTTTTTTCTATCTCAATATCAGCGATGCGGCGCTCGGCTTCAGTTGTAAACGTTAAACCTTCCTCTATACGTTTGCGACGTTTTTCCAGTAGTGAGATAACTGGTCGATAGACAAATTTGGCTAACAAGAAAAAAAGTATGAAGAAATTGACCGCCTGCGCGGCGAGTAATCTCCAATCAATACCAAATTTTTCTATAAATACTCCCATGCTTACAAACTTTTTAATGTGGCGGAGTTCGACAAAGAAATCGGGCACATTTAAAAGTTTTTTAAACGAACTTAATGATTAAGGTTGTGACCAGTGCATATATCGCGATCGCTTCAGCAAATGCGATAGCCAAAATCAAAGCCGATTGGATTTTGGATGCGGCTTCTGGGTTGCGACCAATGGCTTCCATGGCTTTTGATGCTAACCAACCGATCGAAAGTGCTGGCATGATGGTGCCGATGGACATAATAGCGGCCATGGCAAATATTTTTGCTGTCTCTGGATCCATATAAAATACGATAGATTCGCTGATCGAATCGAACGATAGCGTGCGATAGGCTTCAGCGAATAGTCGTTTCTAAAATTAAATTAATGCGCCGTTGCTGGCTGGTGCTCGTCAT
>CAYUQA010000034.1:0-6945 GCA_964446135.1 uncultured Candidatus Saccharibacteria bacterium
GAGAACGGTTTTTCCCTTTTTATGAAAAGCCAGATTTTAATAAATCATTTTAGGTCAAAGAAAGGACCTCTCATCGAGGCCCTTTTTTTGGCGTATTCTAATAAAGGGACCTGTTTTACCCTTCCGAAGTTCGAAGAACGAAGGAGGGACCCCTTTATTGCGTCTTGATATAGCTGTGGATAACTCATATTGACCGTTATATATTTTTATCTGACAATTAAATCGGGTCTGGGAGATTGAATGGCGCTACCGCAAGGGAATGTCTTCAGTAGCAATACTGATAGAGATCCTAGGCTCACTAAAGAATCCGCGCAAGCGGTTTTTTAGTTGAGATAATCTGTTTTTAAAATTCTGTTTTGCGTTCTATAATTAAAATATGAAAAATAACTTATTGTGAAAAAAATATTATTTATAATTCTAGGTTTTGGTTTTTTGATTTTATTGATTTGGTTTATCGCATTTAGGAATATTGATGGTCCCGTTGATCGACTGATGGATAAATTAGTACAGAATGTTGGTCTTGATAAAAAAGAAGATGAAAGGATTGACTTCTCAAAGATAAATCCAACGTATAGATTTTCTGCTGAAGTCCCATCTGGTTGGCGCGTTGAATATATCCGAGAGACTGATGCTATCAATATATACGATCCGAAGCGTCAGGGTGCCAGCAATCTCGAACGGTCAGAGATATTTATCAGGAATTTTAAGGCGAATTCATTTTTAACTTTATCGACAGTGAATATATTAGAGCGTGAAGATACTCAAATCGGTCGCCATCAGGCGGTTAGGTACGAGATAGAAAAGAAGAGTGCAGTTACTAACTTTGCCGGTCAGCCGGCTTGGCGGAGTCTTCGGCATAGACTTGTAGATGTTAGATTTTCAAATGAAAATCCGTCGGTATTTTATGTTATCGCCGGTAATCCCGAGTCAAAAAGTGATATTTTGGAGGGATTCATAAGTAGCATTGTTTTTCATAACGACAAAGACAGTTTTGTCCCGCCTTTTGAAAATGCGACCAAAAGAGTGACTAAAAAACCATTCGCTATTGTTGTCTCGCCTGATAATTCGCCGGTCAAACCAGAAAGATTTTCTGGTTTCCATACCGGCGTTGATTTTGAGATTTTATCCGGCGAAGAAGATGTAGACGTACCGGTTATGGCTATATGTGGTGGACGATTGGTGCAAAAACAAATTAATAATGGCTATGGCGGAGTAGCGGTTCAGGAGTGTTTGCTTGAGAATCAAAAATTGCAGATAGTTTACGGACATCTGCGACTTGGTAGTATCTCAAAAAAGATAGGAGAGTATATCTCGCCCGGTGAGAAGATGGCGGTTCTTGGAAAAGGTGACAGTACAGAGACTGATGGCGAGCGCAAACACCTACATCTCGGTCTCGTAAGAGGTGCTAAAGTTGATCTGCGCGGATATGTAGATAAAGAAGAACAGCTAAAAAACTGGCTAGACCCATCTTTTCTGACCAGTAAGTAAGTGATTGTCAGACGGCAATACCGCCTATCATTTAGAGCGCGCTCTAAATAATAGGCGCACAGTTCTGGGCGCTTCTGTAGGCAAGATGGCTGGTTGTTTGTTCGGTTCCGGGGTTGTGTTAGTATTGGCATCGTTATTTTCTTAATTCAATATATGAAAAAAATTATTATCGCTTTGGTTACATTGATATTGATTGGCGCCGGTATCGCCTATTATTTTGGTTTTTATACATATTTTGTAAAACAAGAAGTAAACGAGCCAATACCGACTGTGCAGTCTGGTTCAGCTACATCAGCTAAATCGCCGAAGACGATAGCTCAAGGTTCTTTTGTGCCGATCGATATTATTCACAAAGGATCTGGTACGGCCAAGATACTCAATATAGATGCTAAAAGTATTCTTCGTTTCGAAGATTTTAGTGTTACCAATGGCCCGGATCTGTACGTCTACCTCTCAAGATCAGAAAAGCCAGACAGTAATCTTGAAAGTTTGGGCGGATATATTGAGCTTGGTCGTTTGAAAGGTAACGTGGGCGATCAAAATTATAATTTTCCACCCGATGCCAATACATATCGCACGGTGGTGATTTGGTGTAAAAAATACGGCGTACTGTTTAGCTATGCTGTTTTGCGCTAGCTGTCTGGCGGACCGCTAATTTTTCTGGTAAAATGGCCAAATATTATGAATAAAGAAATTGCTGTTTTTGGTGGTGGTTGTTTTTGGTGTACCGAAGCAGTCTTTAGTGAGTTGCGCGGTGTGTTGTCGGTGATGCCCGGCTATGCCGGCGGCGAAAAGCCCAATCCGACTTATGAGCAGGTTTGTGGCGGTGACACCGGACATGCTGAAGTTATCCAAATTGAGTTTGATCCCGAGCAGATTTCCTATGAGGATTTGTTGACTGTATTTTTTGCGACGCACGATCCGACTACCCGCAATCGGCAGGGCAACGATGTCGGTACTCAATATCGTTCGACAGTGATGTATACAACGCCGGAGCAAAAGACTGATGCCGAACGCGTGATCGCCAAGCTCAACGAATCAGGCGATAAAGTCGTCACCGAGCTGGTGCCATTGGATATTTTTTATCAGGCCGAAGAATATCATCGGGAATATTTTAAGAATCATCCGGAGCAGGCATATTGTCAGCTAGTAATAAATCCAAAATTAGAAAAATTACAAAAGAAGTTTGAAGCTTTGTTAAAAAAATAGCAATCGGCGCTAAAGCTATTGCTCCGCAATGGTTTTCGGAAGACATTCCATAATTATCATATAGTAGTACATGGATAACGATCAAAAAATAGATTTCAAAAATAAGCTGGACAGTGAGCAGTATCATATAATGCGCGAGGGCGGTACAGAGGCACCGTTTTCGGGCAAGTACTGGGACAATCATGAAAAGGGTATGTATCGTTGTGCCGCCTGTGGGCAGGAGCTTTTTTCTTCGGATACCAAATTTGACTCTGGTACCGGCTGGCCGAGTTTTACTGATCCGGCCAATCGCGAACATGTAACTCTGGTTCCTGATGAGAGCATGGGCACGGTGCGTATAGAAGTGCGTTGTAAAAATTGCGGCTCACATCTCGGCCATGTCTTTGATGATGGTCCTAAAGACAAAGGTGGCAAGCGCTACTGTATTAACTCGGCCTGCTTAAACTTTGAACTCAAAAAATAATGTCTACCATCGCACTCAATAAATCAGCGCCTGATTTTACGTTGCCCGATCAAAACGGCAAGGAGCACTCACTTTCTGATTATAAAGGCACATGGGTGTTGCTATATTTTTATCCCAAAGATGATACGCCCGGTTGTACCAAAGAAGCTTGTGCTTTGCGCGACGACTTTCACGAGTTCAAAGGTCGCAAGGTTGTGGTACTCGGTGTGAGCGTCGATCCGATCAAAAGCCATGCCAAGTTTGCCGAGAAATATGATATACCCTTTCCGATTTTGTCTGATGAAGATAAAAAAGTCGTCCATCTTTACGGTGTCTGGTCTAAGAAAAAATTTATGGGACGCGAATATATGGGCACTTTGCGCATGTCATTTTTGATTGACTCCAAAGGCATCGTCAGAAAAATTTACGAGAAAGTAAAACCCATCGATCATGCCGAAGAAGTGCTTGAGGATTTGAAAACAATGCAATAGCTTGACTTTTTTACAAAAAGCTGATTGAATCTTAATGTACTTACAAAACCAAAAAGGAGGTTTTTATGGAATTAGTTATCGGCAGTATTGTGCTTGCTGTTTTAATAACAATTGTAATGGGAGTTCGTGCTCATACGAAAAGTCAGCAAAAGTTGCCAACAATAATTTTATCCGAGACATTACCAAATAAGTCGATCAAAAAGGATTGGGTTGATACGGGACTTGATGGATAGTGTTGTATTTTTTTCTCGGATAGTCGTTTTTTGTGCCGTACGCTCGTCCAAGCGTGCGGTTTTTTTTATTTTGCGAATTTTGCTATAGTGCCTGACAATGAATCAATGGACTCCAGAGGAAAAGGCGATATTAAAAAAGTTAAATACGGCCAAGAAGATACAGGATTTTTTGGATAAAACGCCGATTAATTTTGAGCTGGATGGCGACAGCTGTATGTCGCCAAGATATGTTATGCAAGAAAAACGCGCGCATTGTGTCGAGGGGGCGCTGTTTGCCGCCGCCGCCTTAGCTTTTCATGGCCAGAAGCCGTTGTTGCTTGATTTGGTGACTGTAGCGAAAGATTACGATCATGTCGTTGCTTTGTTTAGGCGACATGATCACTGGGGCGCTATCAGCAAAACCAATCATGCCGTATTGCGATATCGGGAGCCGGTCTACAAAACAGTCCGCGAGTTAGCGATGTCATATTTTCATGAGTATTTTATGGATGATGGCAAGAAAACACTGCGTTCATTTTCCAGACCGTTTGATCTATCAAAATCAAAAACCAAAGACTGGATGACAAGCGAAGAAGATCTGTGGGATTTGGTTATTGAATTAGATGACTCGCCACATGAATTCATCTTGAATGCTTCTATGCGTGCCAGTTTGCGTCGGGCCGATAAAGTAGAGATTGAAGCTGGTAAAATAACCGAATGGAAAAAATAATCTAATCCTTACGTATGGCGAGTAACCAGTGACGAGATTCGTTGTCCCACCAAATTTTACTAAAGTAACTGCGACTGTAGCTGTGGCTTGATCCATACCAGGTGTCATGAAAATATATGCGTTTGCTATCGATCTTACGGACGATAGAATAGTGAAACTCATTATGCCGTGGAATGTGATAAGCAATCATGACCCAGTGATTTTTGAGATAGCGTTTGAGTATAGGGATACTGGCATTGCTGCGCATTCGGAAGTCGAGGTCATGCTTTTGTAAGAGTCGTATAACAGCAGTATTGCCAGTACCGGAGCGGGTGGTTTTGAGTTCTCGAACTAGCTGAGTGATATCGGTTCGTATTCCAAAAGCATGTAGGATGGCGCGTAAGACGGCCGGACCACATGTCCAGTCATTGGGTTGTTTGAATGCGTATCGGAGTAGTTCCATGAAGTTACTACTGAACCACAAAGAGTATCGTGAATGCAATCTTGACAGAATTTGACTATTTGAAAATATATTTTTTAAAATTAATACTTTGCCTTAACGGAATTAAAAATGATTTTAGAAAGCGTTTGAATAACGCTTTCGAGTTTTAAAAAGTCCTGGCCGTGAGTCATGACGCAAATTGCATAGGGGTTGTTTGGATAATAGATAATGCCACAATCGTGAAGTTCTCGGAATTGAACCTCACCATTTTCAGTGATTGTCCGTGCACCAAATTTATGAGCAATCTTTATTTCTGCAGGAATTCCGGCGGCGATACCATCTCGAAAACTGGTTTCGTTTAGTAATTCAAGCGCTTGTTGAGAATAGTCACGGGTTAGATATGACGCGTTGTAAAGAATCCGGAGAAATGTAGTGAATAATTTTGGTGAAACGGTTGCTTCGTTTGGACTCGTTTTTGAATACGCAAGTCCAAGATCGGTATAAATCTGCTCCAGTAATTTTTGGTCAATAAATTGATTTAATACGTTATACGAATCATTATCTGAATACACGATCATATTTTTGATAAGTTCTGATATGGTGTAGCTTTTGCCGGCAACGAGTCGGACTGGTGGTGGTGCAATGATTTGTCGACTGTCAGTTTTTATACCGCCGCCAAATACGATCCGTTGTGTTAATATTTTTGGGTTAAACTGCGCGAGTTTGTAGTATACAACAAGAAGTGGAAGTTTAATTAAACTCGCGGGGATATATTGGTCGTTCTCATTAACGCCAGTCCATGCACCCGATTTTAAATCTCGAAAATAAATTGAGATTTTTGTGGCATTTTTGTCGGCGATCATTTGATTTATAGAAGTCTCTAACTTTTTTTTAAGTGGGTTTAACTCTTCGAAAACGTCGCCGTTATTATTATCGCAAGCAAGTAGTGGATTAATATATTCATCCTGCCCAAGACGTAATTGTTTGGTCTCGGCCACTGATGAGTATTGTTTTCGCGTTACAATAAATCCAAGATAAAAGCCGCTGGTTATCAGAAGTATTGAGAACGCTAATTTCTTGAGTGTCGACATGGGTACTTCTGATTGTACGAAAGTAAATTGAAAAATAAAAGCCCGGCGAATGAACGCGGGCTGTGCATGGAATATAGCTTGAACGAGAATCGCGAAGATCATGTATAAAGAACTTGAGTCTGTAGTGTATAAAGAAAATCTGACTCGCCGGACTTTTTCTGCGCCGATATCTAGATGATTAGAACCAACGTTCGCTGGGACAAGCCTGTTATCCACGTAGGGTAAAGATGCTATAATTAAGCTAATTTTATGTTCTCAAAGCTATCAAAAGAGCAAAAAGTAATGCTTCTGGTTCTGGCCTCTATTAATTTTTTCAATTATCTCGACCGCAATGTTATTTTCCCATTATTTCATCTCATAAAGTTGGAATTTCAGATTACTGATTTTCAGCTTGGCCTTCTGGGCACGCTTTTTCTTCTGGTACATTCGCTAGCTAGCCTGCCGCTAGGCGTCCTAGCTGATCGGTCGTCGCGAAAAGCGATTATTGCCAGCGGTGTTTTTTTCTGGAGTTTGATGACGTTTGCTTCGGGTTTAGCGCAAAATTTTCGACAACTACTCGCCGCGCGTTCGCTTGTTGGTTTGGGCGAGGCCAGTTACGCGCCAGCCGGTGCCAGTATGATTTCGGATAATTTTCCCGAAAAAATACGCGGTCAAGCGCAGGGCATTTTTAATGTTGGTTTATTTTTGGGTGGTACCATCGGTGCGATTATTGGTGGGCTAATTGCATATTATTTTTCCAGTTGGCGCCTAGCTTTTTTTCTGGTTGCCTTACCGGGTATTGCCTTATCTTTTTTGTCGCTTCGTTTAAAAGACAAAAGAGTTAAGCATCATCGACACCCAAACGGTGTTCGTAGTCTTTTA
>CAYUQA010000035.1:0-1848 GCA_964446135.1 uncultured Candidatus Saccharibacteria bacterium
CAGTTGTTTTATTGTACGCTTCGCGGCGTAGAACAGCGATGTTGTCGTCATTAAGCCAGCGTATCTGCCAATCGGTTGAGCGAGTAGAAAATATATCTTTATAGGTCTCTAGATCCGGGTCGCCAATTCGGATAATAGCACTGCCATCGTCATTTAAAAATAAGTATGAGATTAGGTCGCCTGATTTATTAAAGCTAATTTGAGATATGTTATTCGGATAGATCCGTGATTTTTTACCGAGCGCATCCGTATATATAAATTTATCGCCATAATTTGCTAATATTTTATTGCCTCGTTGGGCAAACTGTACTGAGCGAGCTTGCGGTTGTATCGTTGCTATCGCAGTGTTATCACCGGTTAGCAGAGAGATTAGGGTTATTTTGCCCGAGCTAGATTCATAGCCAAGGATTGATTGATTGTCGGTTGGTTCGGCATAGGATACTGCGATATTATTTAAAAAATCAAAATTCGGTTTTTTGTTTGGGGTCGGCGTTGCTTTAGCAAAACGATTTACTAGCGAGTTGTCTTTTAGAGCACTAGTGAGATTGGCTAGGCCATTTCCTCTAGTGTTGTTTATTTGTTGATTGACTAGATAGCCAGCCAAAAAAATAATAATACTAAAAATCATTCCGACTAAAATAATTAACACTTTTTGGATCATATTTCAGAGTTATCGACTATGGACTAGTCTCGGACTTGAACTCTCGTTTGGCCTGCTCAAGCTCGATCAACTGACGTGGGTCAGACGTGATAATTTGGTCCTCGGCGTAGGAAGCTACGACACGTATCGAGACATGGTTTTGCCCGGCAAAGAACAATCCATGTCCGACTTGTGCTTCGAGGAGATAAAATTTCTCGGCGTCGGTGAGATTAAATGTCTCCTGAACTAGACTGATGGCGGCGGGCGATTGCTTTAGTAATATCTGTAGCGATGAGTTGGTAACTATTGGTTTGCCATATTCTGAATTCATAAAGTCCGGTATGTCTTGAGATATAGTTGTTAGACCAAGAAAATATTTTCTCGCGCGTTTGGCAATGTTGAATAAAAACTGTCCGCCAGACGGATATTTCATCAAGAGCCATGCCTCATCCACGGCCAGTATGCGTTGTTTCAGCTCACTGCGGATTTGTGTCCAGATATAGTTAAGCACCAAATACATAGCGACCGGTCGAAGCTCCTCTTCCATATCGCGAACACTAAAAACAACGAGTTGATTGTTGAGATTGACATTGGATGGATTATTCAAGAATCCGGCGAAACTGCCTTTTGTGTATCTTTCAAGTCGAGTCAGTAATGATTGAGCGCCGGCCATGCCCTGTAAGATATTGCCCAGATCCGTGAGTAGCGGTGGTGTTTTACCTTCGAAATTACCAGCGGGGGTGATGTCTTTCAAGGCGTAGGTTTGAGTGATCGCTTCATCAAGTATCGATTCTTCTTCTGGCGTCAGACTACCGAGTATTAAACGAAATAGTCCGGATAGGTTGAGAATATGGGACCGCAGAGTGTCCTCGGTCGATTCATCTGGTAGTGGTCTGGGTAGCTCAAACGGATTGATGTGATCGCCAGAAGCAATAGAGACTTTTACGGCAGTGCCGCCGACCGTTTCGGCTAGGAACTTATATTCATTCTCGGGATCAATAACAAAAACTTGAATCCCAAACATAAGACTGCGCAATATCTCTAGTTTTACGCTGTAACTTTTACCGCCACCGGATTTTCCAAAGATGACGGAATTGGCATTCTCAAGACTAAATCGGTCAAAAAGAACCAGAGAATTATTCTGTGTATTTACGCCATAGAGAATGCCGCGATCCGATGTCAGATCATAGGATACAAAAGGAAACGTT
>CAYUQA010000036.1:0-4427 GCA_964446135.1 uncultured Candidatus Saccharibacteria bacterium
CTTGTAAGTCTGTATCATTTTCCATTGGCGACGACGTCAGCACCCAAAGTCAATTTCTTACGCGCCAAACCGGCGGAGCCACCACCGAATCTTCCCAGCGAAGGTACTATCATGGGTACCAACCATTTCCGTGGTGAGGAGCGTGTCATCCGCATGCTCGATGAGGATCGTAGACGCCATCTATATGTTATCGGACAAACCGGTACCGGTAAGACGACTTTTCTCAAACAGCTTTTGCGTCAAGATATCGAGAATGGCCATGGTCTTTGCATCCTCGATCCGGCCGGTGATTTTGCTGATTATGTTTTGTCTATTATCCCACAACATAGAGCCGATGACGTGATCTATTTTGATCCTTCTGATATCGAACGACCGATCGGACTGAATATGTTCGAGATTGATCCAAAAGATCCCAAGCAAAAAACCCTCGTTATCAACGAGCTATTTGGTATTTTCGATAAGCTCTATAACCTCAAAGAAACCGGCGGACCGGTATTTGAGAAATATTTCCGCAATTCGGCGATGCTTTTGCTCGATGATTACGAACATGATATTCCGACACTTGCCGACATCTCACGCGTTCTGACCGATGACGCATACCGCAAAGACAAACTCTCACGCGAGACCAATCCGCTGGTTACGCAATTCTGGACCCAAGAAGCCGAGAAAGCCGGTGGCGAAGCGGCCTTGGCCAACATGGCGCCATATATCTCGACCAAAGTAGATGTTTTTGTCTCAAATGAATTCTTGCGCCCAATTCTAAATCAAAAGAAAAATGCTTTTAATTTCCGGCAAGTCATGGACGAAGGCAAGATTTTGATTTGCAATTTTTCAAAAGGCAAAATAGGCGATCTCAATGCACAACTACTCGGGTTACTCATAGTTGGCAAACTAATGATGGCCGCTTTCTCACGTGCCGATATTGAAGAAAGTCAGCGCAAAGACTTCTTCCTATATATGGATGAGTTTCAGAACTTCGCGACTGATTCGATCGCGACTATTTTGTCCGAAGCGCGTAAATACCGACTTGGTTTGATTCTGGCTCACCAGTTTATCAAACAACTACCCGAGAAAATCCGCGATGCGGTTTTTGGCAATGTGGGCTCGATTGTCGCCTTACGTGTCGGACCAGATGATGCTGAATATCTAAAAAACAAATTCGAACCAACCTTTACGCCGGCTGATTTGACTAACATCGACAACCTCAATGCCTACATTTCGATGCTGATTAATGGTCAGACTGTGCGACCGTTTAATATCAAGGTAGATATCCAATACAGCGGACCACAGGAATTAGTAGATGCACTAAAAGAGCTCTCGCGTTTAACTTATGGCCGTCCACGCGAAGAAGTCGAAGAAGAAATCCGCGCCGGCTTTACAAAATATCTGAATTAGGTCAATTCTATTTAGAGATTTTCTCGGAGCGCTTTTCTTTTTTAGGATGCTGTCCTATACTATTTTTATGCCACAACTTACTACAGAATATTTAGATAAAAAGTTTGAGCAGTTTGCTGATAGTATCGAAAAACGTCTGGACAAGAAGCTTGACCAGCAAGGTTTCGCCTTCGATAAAAAGCTTGACCAGCAAACTATTAGCTTCGATAAAAAGCTTCAGAAACAAACAAAAGAACTAAAGGCATATACCAATGAGCAAGTAGAAATGTTGGCCAGAATAGTTAATAAAGGATTTGAGACCCAACGCGTGGAGATACATATGCTCATCGGTGAACAAAATAAACGGATTGATCGTGTTGAAAAAGATGTTGATACTATTAAGAAGGCTATCATGCTGACTTGATTTCGATGGTCGAAAGGCGATAGAATAGGGATATTGAAATTACCTAAAATACAACGCTCGCAGGATCCATATATCGCAGGTGGGATTGGTTTGATTACCGGTTCTATTGCGATTTTTTTGTTCTCATATCTTGGTTTTTTTGATGGTTTTGGTATTGGCGCATTGCGTTGGTTATCGCCATTGATTTTTATGGCGATTTTTGTTTTTGGTATTTATTTCGGACGTTTTTTGAGTCGGTTCTGGAAAATATTTGACCGCTTTGCCCGGTTTGTGGTTACTGGTTTTCTAAGTGCATCAATTGATTTTGGAGTTATCAATCTTTTTATTTACTTTACCAATGCGACCAGTGGTATTGGTTTTGCACTGGTTCGGAGCGCTGCTTTTTTTGTAGCGTTTTTCAATAGTTATTTTTGGAACAAAGTCTGGACATTCGATGCGGCGCACAGCGGTCGTGCTAAGAAAGAAATTCTGCATTTTATTATCGTTCTTCTGGTTGGTGTTGCTATCAATGTTAGTGTTGCATCAGTACTTGTCGATGTGATTGGTCCTAAGTTTGGTTTATCACCATTACTATGGGCAAACGCCGCTTCAGTTGTCGGTATTGCCGTCGCCTTGCTCTGGAATTTTACTGGCATGCGATTCGTTGTATTTAGAGATGAGGCAGAACATTCATCATATGGAGACACTCTATCGCAAATATAGGCCTCAACTTTTTGCAGCAGTGCGTGGCCAAGAACATGTCGTGCAGACTTTGCGCGGTGCCTTGTTGAGCGGTGAGCCGGGCCATGCCTATCTTTTTGCCGGGCCGCGCGGCACAGGTAAAACAACACTGGCAAGACTTTTTGCTAAAGCACTTAATTGCGAAAACCTCAATAAAAAAACTGCCGAACCTTGCAATACCTGTCAAGAGTGTACTTCTTTGTCGGAAGGTCGGTCTTTTGATCTGATCGAAATCGATGCCGCCTCCAATCGAGGAATAGATGAGATCCGCGCGCTCAAAGATTCTGCCGCAGTCTCGACTCATAGTAGTAATTACAAGATATTCCTGATTGATGAAGTGCATATGCTCACAACACCTGCCTTTAACGCACTCCTAAAGGTTCTAGAAGAACCGCCAAAACATGTCATTTTTATTATGGCAACCACTGAACCGCATAAGATTTTGGAAACGGTTTTATCTCGAGTTCAAAGATTTGATTTTAAAAAAATTACACGCGACGATATTATTGAAAAACTGAAAAAAATCAGCACGCAAGAAAAAATCGGTGCCGACGATGCCGTGTACCCTATGATTGCTATGGCGGCTAGCGGATCTTTAAGGGATGCCGAGTCGATTTTGACCAAATTGGCCAATCACACTAGGGACCGCCTTACGGTGGCTATTACACAGAATATTCTGGGTATTGTGCCTGATATAGTCCACGAGCAACTCTGGCAAGTAATTATAAATAAAGATAGAGCTGGTGCCCTTGCAATAACAAGCGATTTAGCAAAAGACGGAGTTAATTTTGATCAATTTTGCCAACATTTTCTTGGCTATATGCGCAGTATTTTACTCGAATCTCAAGATAAAATAACACAGGCTTTGGCAATCAAAACCATACGCGCTATCGGCCAAGCTCGCAATGAAATCCGTTTCTCACCGATTAGTCATTTGCCGCTAGAACTGGCTTTTATCGAACTTACCGAAAATCATGCCTGATATTCCTACTTTAAACCATAAACCCAAAATATATTTTAGGAGTTTTATTTTCTATGGCATTACACTGGCGGCACTTTTTTTGATATTCCTTAAAATAGGTGAGCTACGCACCATCTGGCAACTATTGATCAATATAGATAGCAATTGGGTTACTGCCATTATCGGTCTACAAATCGCAAGTTATTATTTTTTAACACTTAATTACCGCGATGTCTTAAAAATGAAAGGCCTGTTGTTGTCTTGGGTCGAGCTATTTCCGATGACTTTTGTGATTCAATTTTTAAATCAGGCATTCCCCTCGGCCTCGATAGCCGGACAAGTTTTCTTTGTAAATTATTTGCGTCGCTACAAATTAAGCATTTCAGAAGGCATCGGACGAGCGATTCTCGAGTTTGCCACGCTCTATAGCGCTTTTGGTATTTTGTTTATTGGCAGTATTATTCTTATATTACGTAATGGTATTTTTGAATCACACTGGGAAGTCAGATATCTGATATATTTTTTCTCATTCATTGCTTTGACCTTTTTGACTATATTTTTTGCTTTACAAAGAAAAAAACGCACTGGCATTGGCGAATGGCTTATCAATAAAATCCATCGCGCGTTTGAAAACAATCAGCACATTCAAAAACTTACGACTGGCGCCGCCGCTAAACATCTCGAACATGTCAAAACAATTTTACAACAGATAAAATCAAATCTTCGTTACTCGGAGCTAAAACCAAAGGGTTGGATATTCGGTGCCGCGGTTCTGTGGCAAACAATAGTACTCGTACTTCAGATTATCACTATCTATGTTATCGCACTGACGATTGGTGAGCATATCCCAATGACAATTGTGGTTATTGTTTTTACGCTGACCAAATTCTTATCTATGATCACTATTATTCCGGGCGCACTTGGTGTTTTTGAGGGTAGTATGACGCT
>CAYUQA010000037.1:0-1884 GCA_964446135.1 uncultured Candidatus Saccharibacteria bacterium
GATATTCAGAATCGTGACTGGAGTTCAGACGTGTGCTCTTCCGATCTTTCAACCATCTTAATCGATGCTGTACCGATATCGATCCCGAGTCGTTTTTTTGCGCCAAAACCCAGAAAGCTCATAAATTATTTTATTATACATCATGCCGTGATATTCTTGTGCACAATTATGAAAATCGTTGATACCGCCCTTGATTTTTTGTTTCCGCGACATTGTCTTGGTTGCGGTCAACTCATGCCATTGCGCCAGCCATCATATGTATGTGTTACTTGTACTGCTGGTATCGTCCTACAGACGACATTCGCCTGCGCCTTCTGCGCCAAACCAACTATGAATGCGCGGTCGTGTCCTGCTTGTCGCAAGAACCACCAACTCGATCAACTTTTTGTAACAGCACCATATGATAATCCTCTCGTTGAAAAAATAGTCAAAACGATGAAATATAATTTTATATATTCACTTGGCCCATACATTGCCTCGCTGATGCAAGAGTATGCCCAAAATAATTTGAGACGATGGTTTGATTCGGAAAGAGTCGTCGTCACTGCCGTCCCGCTTCATCGCGTCCGCCAAAACTGGCGTGGTTTCAATCAAGCCGAGATCATCGCTCGCCCGCTAGCTCATAACATCGGACTGCCCTATCACAATATTGTGCGACGCTATCGCCCGTCTCCGCCGCAAGCCGACATCAGCGACAAAGAACAGCGCATAAAAAATACCGAAAATATTTTCCAGCTCGATTCTGATATCATGATCAAAAATAAAACTATCATTCTCATAGATGACGTCGCCACCACCAGCTCAACACTGAACTCGTGTGCCGAAATATTCAAACAAGCCGGCGCTAGCGAAATCATCGGCTTCGTCTTTGCCCGCGGCACGATGCATTGAAATCTCGCTCAAAAAAAGCTATGCTAGGGGATCCTAAGGAGAGGTCGCATAGTCGGTCTAGTGCGCATCTTTGCTAAAGATGTGACCTCGAAAGGGGTCCGAGGGTTCGAATCCCTCCCTCTCCGCATCGATAAATTAAAAGAGCATTTATGTCTCTTTTAATTTATTCGTATGATGAAGTGGGAGGGATTCGAAGGCGGAGGCGCGACGGCGCCGAGCCCGGGCTGAAAAATTTTTCACCAGAAAAATATTTGAAGCCGAATCCATTTCATTCTATATTTTGCCCCCCCATTTTTTTCTGATAAAGGAGTGGTTTTTTCTGTTTTGCCCTAGCCCCTTCGGGGCTACTTCCTGCCCGTACCTGTTTTTGTTCGTCACGCCCATAGTTCGGCGCAGATAGGAAAAGCTCAGAAGAGCAAAAATTTTAAACTAAATATTTGACTTGTGGGGAAACACAACAAGTTGACTTTTTATAAAACTTAGTTATACATAAAGTAGTTATTTGACTTTTGAATACTGGGGGTAGAGATGAGCAAAGTTTTAAATTGGGGCATTATTGGAACCGGTGGAATTGCTAAAATATTTGCCAGAGGTCTGAAAAATTCAAAAACAGGTAGACTGATTGCCGTGGGCAGTCGTTCTCAAGAATCCGCGGATACATTTGGCCAAGAATTTGGATTGACGAGATGTTATGGTCGGTATGAGGAACTGCTTTCTGATCGGGATGTTCAAGTCGTATATATTGCAATCCCCCACTCTTTGCATGCCGAATGGGCGATACAATCAGCACAAGCGGGAAAACATATCTTGTGTGAAAAACCAATCGGTATTAACCATTCCGAAGCAATGGCCATACTTGAAGCCGCCTTTGAAAATGATGTTTTTTTAATGGAAGCGTTTGCCTACCGCTGTCATCCACAGACGAAAAAGTTGATTGAACTGATCAAGCAGGGAATGATTGGTGAAGTGAACGTCATCCAAGCAACGTTTAGT
>CAYUQA010000038.1:0-8763 GCA_964446135.1 uncultured Candidatus Saccharibacteria bacterium
TATCATCATTGTACCAAGCGATATGCCACCGATTACATTGCAGAATTAACCTGGCGATTTAACATACGGGAACAAGCAAGAAATCCTTTGGATTTCTTGCTACAATCACTACAGCCTGTTCCACATTCTTGAGATGGGTCAGTTCTTTGACACCCAATTCTTTGAGCGGTTTTAATAATATGCCGTCATTCGAACCAACATCTACGACAAAGTTTGCGCCAACCAATTTCTTTGCTAACGCTTCGAAATGTCTGACGAGACCCTGATTGACTGACGATAAATAAAAATAGTCAGCAAACATCCTCTCCCGTGAAACAACGGTACCAAGTTGCACGTTTTTGCACTGTTGGCAAAAAAGTACCGACAACGGAAAAAAATCTTCTTGCGCAAGCTCTTCCGCCTTCGGATATTTGTTGGCAAGAGGTTGCTTACCGAGATTTAGGAACTCAATAAGTTCATCTTTATAACATAAATGACATCTCATAAATTATTTTAAGATAGTATAGCATACAAATTTTTTTTACAAGTTTTCAGAATGAATACTATAAGGTATTCTACTTGACTTATAGTATTAACATAAGTAGAATAATCCGAATAAGTCGTTCGTTCAAACTTCACAATAACCCAGGAGGATAGGCGTGCAAAATTTACGAGGAACGATACAGCAAGCAAATGAGTCAACATACAATGGTTGGATTGTCGGGCATATGCAAACAGGCATCGCCCAAACTAATGGTTTCGAGATTAAGTTATGGTATTATCCTGACTTCATAGATTACCCCAAAAAAGAGTTTCTCGGTACAGAATGCATTGTTATTTACGGTGGCATTATTATACTCCATCTTGAAAAGAACGGGGAAATTGCCGCCGAAGAACTCATTGGCAAAAATGGCGACTATATTATTTTAGAACCCGGCATTGTAAAACGCGTAGAGGTAAAAGAAAAGCCAGCCTTTGGAGTCACCGTGCGCTGGCCATCGCTTCCGGGAGTCAACAAAGTTTTATAGAAAAAGCAGGGATTTATTTCCTGCCTTTTTATTTACAACATTCAATCCTCTATTTGTTTCCGGGCTTCATCAATGCCATAAGCGAACATCTCATGGCGGCGCGGACTGGTAAAATGTTTGACAACGGTCGGAAATTCAATACCACCGCGCACTCGATATCGCTTCTCTGGAAAAAGAGCGTGAGGAATTTGTGAAAGCAGAAATCCCCAACCGGTTTGTTCGATAAGATGGCCGTCGGGTTTTGTCGTATGCTCAAAATATTCAACAACTCGTTCATTCTTGATTTTTGATTTATCAAACACCATCGTACCGGAATTAAGACCTGATGCATCTCGCGCGATATCGGCATATTTCTTTTTGTAGAATTCATCCATATCAATAGGATTCCGCTCGCCTTCATACAAAGAAAAAATAGCATCGACGTCGCTTGTGCCATGCATAAAATCAATAATCTCCGTCGGCCGATCAAAAAATAAAATATCATTATCCATTACCATCACGCGCTTAGTCGTACTTAAAAATAAATGATCGAGAAACATCAAGAGATAGATGTTTTTAAAGTTTTTGCGATGTTGTTTTACAAGACTGGGAATCGTCGGATCATCCTCAAAACGTTTGTCGGCGTCAGCTCGTCGAAGAATCGAAACATTGTTACCAGAAAATTTATGCTCAAACATACGAGCCGTCTGATCATCAATGGTGCCGTCGTCATGGATAACACAATGCGGTCGCAAACCAGAATGATGTAAAAAAGTACGGATTGTCCAGTAGGTCATCCACAGTCCCAGCTTTTGGGTTAAAATATGAACTTCGAAATCGTCTTTTACTTTATACTCAATCGGCTGCATTCGTGAAAGAAGTTGGAGCGAAAAAAAACGATTTTTGAGATAGCGATACCACTGGCGAAAACCATAACGGTATCGAACCATTTGTTTCCAATAATATAATTCACGCTTTATCTTGGCATATATTTTTTTCATTTTGATTTGAGCATAATACCAATACCAAGGGCTGTACTCGCCTGCCAGGTATACTGTGACGCGCGCTTCCGTGCCGCTTCTCCCAAACGCCTGCGCAATTCCGGATCACGCGCTACCACGATAAGTTTTTTTGCAAAATCTTCAGAACTATCACGCTGATAAAATACCGCGCACGATTCATCGATGTACGCTCGAATCGATGGAGCATCAGCGGCAATAATAGTACAGCTGGCAGCCATATATTCAAAAAGTTTCAATGGTGCGGTTGTTATGGCCAGTGAACCACTGCCAAGTGGCAACACTACCGCATCAAACGCCGTTAAATACAGCGGGATATCAGAATGCGGTACCGAGTGCTTACCGCCAAGCATACAAAACTGTGCTGAAGTAATTTCTTTTTGTGCGAGCGCAAAGCCAGCCTCGACAAACGCAACCCCTTTATCCTGCCCCGCAGTCTCCCGCCGACCGGTGTAACCAACCAAAAATGCATCGGGCGGCAAACCCAAACGTTCTCGTGTCTGAATTTTTGTTAGCGTAGCATGAAATGACTCGATATCAACACCGTTTTGGGCAACGACAACATTACTAGATGGCACATTATAGTGTGCTTCAAACGCCTTTTTTGTACCAACCGAATTAAAAGCAATTCCGTGTGCATTCCGGAAAGCCCAGTTGAGTAGAAGACTCGGGCGAGTAAGGCGATAGTCATGCAGTTCCATAAACGGTTTACGGCGTAAGAGTGTCAGCAAGAGGAACGTTGGATAGTCGCGCGTATAATAGATCGTATCAGCAGAATATTTTGTGGTTAGAATATGCCAGGCAATACCGAAACACGACGAAAGCGTCTGTACATAGTAACCAACCCGTTGCGATATGCGCCACAACCAATCAGGATCCCAGCCGAACACACGCTTGATCGATAGCTCTTTTTTCAAACCATAGTACTTGGCTGGATTATCACTGGCTATATTGCGACGGTGCGGAACAACAAGCTTCACGTCAAAACCAGCCTCGGTAAAAGCATCGCAACGGCTTGCCAGCTGAATCCCATGCGCTCGCTCCGTCGGGAAACGACCGTTAAAAATATAAACAAGATTAGGTTCCATATATTTTCTGAAAAAACTTCTTATATTTCTGGGCAACTACACTATTACTAAAATTGCTTATAATATATTCGCGACCATGTTTGCCCAGTCGCTGGCGCAAAGCCCGATCATCGGCCAATTGAAGCATCGCTGTATATAATGCCTCCTCGTCCTGTTCAGGAACCAAGATGCCAGTTGTGCCATCAACGACAAGCTCTTCAATGGAACCAGTTTGTGTGGCAATAACCGGCAATTCCATTAGTGATGCCTCAGCCATTGAATATCCGAACTGCTCTTCCCAGCCAGCGTGTGATACGCTGGGGTATAAAAAGACATCGGCCTGTTCTAAAAGTTGAAGAACCTTATCATGCGCCAACCAGGGCAATCTGGTTATCGGCAATTCACATTCAGCAATCATCGCGTCAATTTCTTGTTCGTAGCTTCCCGATCCGACAATTGAAAGATGCGCATCGGGAACTTTCTGTAGAAGTTTTTTGAAAGCAGGAATTAAAACATGCAGACCCTTGCGATAATCAACCGCACCAATAAAAACAAACTCGGTATGACGATGCGAATGAGGCGGTGCGCTCCGAGTAAATTTTCTCACATCAAGACCGGCAATCGGAATAACATCAAGTGGCTTCCGAGTAAGACCCGCAAAAATATCATGACACTTTTGATTGCCACAGACCACACCGTCAACAAGCGCAAGATTGAGCGCTAAAATGATACGATGAAACATACCTTTGAATCCGCGTAACTTTTTTTCAAAAGGAATGTTCTCCCAGCTAAACACGGCGTATTTGAGTCCACATAACTTTACAAAAATTCCGTGATAGAGTGTTGTCAATAATGTCGGCTCATGCGCCTCAAAAACTAATTCAATACGGTGCTTCTTTTTGAGTTTCCATAACAAAAAAGGAGCCATCGGCATCCAACCTTTCAACAGCCCGCCGATAACCGGATAATCAGAGTGATGTAACGGCGCCGATGTCGTCAAAATATGTGCAGTAGGTTCAGTGCGATATTCAGCTTTTCCTTTTTTAATTTTCCAGATTTTCGGCAGAATAAAATAAACACCATCGGCTTCAAGCGCCGCGCGGTAGTTTGGTCGTGTGTAGGGATAACCAATAACTGCGATGTTCATACAATTGTTCTTAGCTTATTTATTATTCTGCGCGGCCAATATGATAACTCATTAAAAACCAGCCGGGGCGAATGCGTGCGCACCTGTGTCGAAAACTGATTGCGGGCGATAATCCGCTCGATATCTGCCAATAAATATTGAAGAGGATAGTTGCGTCCGCGCGCTAGATCAACATGCTTACCAAACCGATCCATCATGCAGTCATCATACACATTGCGCGGACTTATAATAACAGCTTTTAGCCCACAATGCTCGCCGTAAAAACGAATCAACTGTTCAGCAAGTGACTTGGTTAGGCCATAAGGACTCGAAGGGTGTACGGCAGTCGATGAACTTAAAAAAATCAACTTGGACGAATATTTTAAACAAAGATCAATCACATTCTGCGCGCCGCCAACGTTGACGCTTACGAAATCAGCATATGAGCTGTTTTTGATATCATCAATTTTAGCCGCCAAATGTATCACGACATCTGTACATCTAAATACGTCGTCCAAAGCGACCACATCATTGATGCGGCCCTGATAAGCCGTAACTACATATCCCCGATCACGCAAAAAAGTACTCAAGCGCGAACCGATAAAGCCGCTCGCTCCGGTAATCAAAACGTGTGTTGGTCTTGGTGTAGCCGACACCTGATTTTGTTGCCGAAGGCTATGTAAAAAGTCAGCGATCAGTTTCTTTGGTGTGTATAGATTCAAAAAATCAGCGCGCGCGTTTTGTTCAAGTCCAACGGCGACTAAAGGATTGTTTTTTAAGAAAAGAATTTTTTCCGCCAGAGCTTGTTCATTCGCCGGTTCAACCAACAACATATTTGATCGATCATATGCAATCCCCACAAGCGCTTTTGAATTACCGGTAACAATCGCCTTGCCACAAGCCATATACTCATAAATCTTATTCGGCGCGCAACGATCAAAATGATCAGTGCCGCCCATCGGCCCCAAACACATATGCGCCTTGTTTATGTGATCAGGAAGTGTTTCGTACGGCACCGAAGGTATCCAGATTATGTTTGAAAGTTCAAAATCATCGGCCATTTTTCTGTATAAGGCATAGTCCTGTCCATTGCCGATAATTTGGAAAGAAATATGTTCTTTCTTGAGAATATTCGCCGCTTTTATAATCGTGCCGATGCCCTGATGTGGAGCGAAACTGCCGTGAAAATGGACTAAAAAATTATTCGAGTCGGCAGCCAACGGCGCCGGTTTCATGATTGCATCATCGGTGCCGATCAACAGCGTTAAAAACTTGGCAGGTTGAATTGCGTACTCTTCCGCAAAAAATTTGGCATTCGCATCACTATCAACAATGGCACAATCAGCCAGCGATATCGCCGTCCGGTCAAGCCAGCGATACCAGTGAGCACGCAAACTATTTTGAGGATATTTTTTACGATTTAAGATATAGCCCTCGTAATGAGAAGTAAGCATATCAACTACCAAAGGAACGCTATGGCGCATTCTGTGATACCAAGACAACACCCCAACAACAAGTGTTGCCTCCTGCGCTGGAAAAGCAACGAATATCAGATCAAAATTATTATTCGAAAGCACAAGATAATGCCAAACAAGTCGTATAAACTTTTTTACACCACCGGTCAATCCGCCATTACAAAAAACTATTTCGTGACCATTATCCTTGAGGCCTTTTATGATCACTCTGGTGCGGCTATATTCCGGATCGAACGTACCTATACAAAGAATCCTCATAGATAAGATATTAATTTTGCAATTAACTTTTTGAGATTATGGTGTTCGACCACATATTCTCGCAAGCAGTCATCCGCCACATCACCACGAAGCGATTTTATTTTTTGAGCAAGTTCTTGAGCATTTCCATCGTTAAAAATATATTCGGGGGGCAAAAATGCCCGAGATGCGTCGTTTGAACTCAATACCTTCATACCGCAGGCCATGGCTTCAAGCACTATCTTATCCACGCTACCAGTCCGGCTCGATTGCACAAAAATATCATGAGACTGATACTCTGTCGGCAAATCCCTATTCAGTATTTTACCGACAAACTTCACATGATTTTTTAAATCAAACATTGAAACTTTTTTTTCTAACTCTGCTTGATAGACCTTGTCTGCTTGCAAAATTGGCTCACCAACAATCGTCAGATAAAAATCCTCATTCATTGACTTCAATATACGCGCCGCGTCAATCAAAACTTCTAAATTTTTTATGGGCGCTATTCTACCGACTGATAATATCTTTAGACCTCCGTCTCGAGAGTGTACATTTGGAGGTTTAAATATATCGGTATCAATTCCATGACCAGTTACGACAACTTTTGGTGATGAAATACGAAAACTCTCTGCTGACGCTGTAAAAATAACCGACGCCAATTTCTCGGCAACTCGCAATTTCAAGGTAACCGACTTGTGAGTGTACCAAAGCCCAATCCTCTTGCTCCAAGCACGCCAAAATAATCCACCAACGACGACCCAAATCGGATTCATGTGCACAAAGACAGAATCATATTCTTTACGCAAAGCAAAAATAGCACGATAAAAATTGTACAACTGCCTGAGCTTTGTCTGGCCACTGTCTTTGCCAAGGCTTCGTACAATAACGTTATCGGGCAATGAAAACGAGCTTTTTTCAAGACAAAGAACGTTAACTTTCTTGGAGTATTTTGCGAATTCATTCAACCAACTTATGAAAAAGCCCAGTACTTGGTCATTTTGGTCAATTTTTTGAGTAACGATAAGTAGCTTCATAAAAGCTTAGCCCTTGAAAAGGTAAGAGGAATTATATATAATTTGGGGGTATTTATCAAGGTTTTTCCGGGCTGTAGTGTAACGGTAGCACGAGACGTTTGGGACGTTTTAGTCCGAGTTCGAATCTCGGCAGCCCGACCATTCAAGATAAGTCAAATTTTTCGTTGAGGACAAAGAGGTTGCCTCGGGGCTTCGCCCCTCGACATCTCCGCGTCCCGCCTTGCGGGACGCGGCAAATCCCCACGGTTCGGAAAAATCAATTTGGACTTTCCGGTTGAGGAGGAGGCGGTTCGTTCCAATTTTTTCCACAAATTGTTTCAATTCGTGGTAGTTTTGGCTTTTTGCTCGAATTTCGGCTTCACTAGTTGATTTTATCCATTCTCGCAATGGTTCGACCCAATTCTTTCTCTTTTGTCCAAAACCTTCTTGTTGCTTGAGAAGAGTGAGTTTTTGCTTCATTAGTTCCTCTTTCTTTTCAAGATAAATCTCCTTTTCAATATCACCATCGAGATAAGCGGAAACAAGCTTATCGAGTTTTTGTTGCGTAGTTTTTAGTTCGGTTTCCAGATTTTGGACAAAAGTTCGCGATAATTGGAAATTCTCTTTTTCCCATTCAGCAACTTTTTCTAACATCTTTTCTGTCCAATCATCGCGAAGGGCAACTGTTTGAAGCAGGGATTTTAATTGGTCGGCTAACTGACTTTCGCCGATGTAGGGTTGCGAGCACGATCCAAATTTTTTGGTACATCGGTAATAGCGATAAATTCCGCCGTTGCCTTTGGCAAACTGCGCGGTGATCATTCCGCCACACTCGCCGCAGTGGAGTAGTCCGGCAAATGGGAAATCGTGTCGCTTCTTGCTATGTCTTGGCCGTGCTCGCTCTTTCAGTTTCTTTTGAACTGCTTCAAACAGTTGCTGAGAAAGAATTGGTTGGTAATTTCCTTCATGAATTTCCTTTTTGTGTTTGATGAGGCCAACGTAAGCAACATTAGTGAGCATTCGTTGAATTGTGGCTTTCGCAAGTGGCGTTCGGTTTTTACTCTCTAAGCCAAACTCCGCCAATCTTCTGCCTAAACTTTCAAGTGTGTATTTGCCTTCTGAAAATTCCTCAAAAGCTCTCTCGATAATTTTAGCTTTAACCGGATAAGGTTCGATATTACGAGTTTTTGAATTATTCACATAACCAAGTGGAGCTTTTGAGGGCCATTCCCCACGGCGGAGTTTTTGGCGAATACCACGACGGACATTTTCTGAAAGATTGTCGGAGTAGTATTTGCTCTGACCGAACGCCACTTGCAACATGAACAACCCTTGCGGAGTTGGCTCAAACCAGAATGTAGGAAAGCGCAAAGAAGCGACTTTCAAAGTATCAATGAGATAAATTATCTGTCCGCCATCAACAGAATTTCTAGCGAGACGATCTGGGTGCCAACTTAAAATACCGACAGGTTCTCTGCTGGCGTGAATTTTCTCAATCATCTCATTGAAAATATCTCGCCCCGGCTTCTTTGCGCTTTTACTCTCAATAAACTGTTCTACAATTTCAAGATTCTCGCGCTTGGCAAATTCCGCCAACTCCGCAAGCTGTGCCTCAATGCTCATCACTTGACGTTCTTCATCTTCAGTGGACTTTCTCGCATAGAGAAAATATTTAGGGTTGTTCATGTTATTGATTGGTTAAAAAATTGGAAACAAGTTTATTTGTTGTGCGCTTCGCGCACCCGAACCGCCTCCTCCGGAATCGGAAAGTTCGAATGGATTTTTCCGAACCGTGGGGTTTTGTCGCGCAAGTCCTCGCGGAATTGCGTACGGACTG
>CAYUQA010000039.1:0-7764 GCA_964446135.1 uncultured Candidatus Saccharibacteria bacterium
TAAAAGTGGGGATAGTTGGGTTAGGCATGGTCGGTGAACCGATAAGAAGATGGTTTGAAGAGTTAAACGGCTATAAACGCGGTCGGGATTTGTTTTGTTATGATGTTGATGCCAAAAGAGGCTACGCTGACGATATAAATAAGGCTGATATTATTTTTGTTTCTGTGCCTACTCCACCGAATCATGATGGCAGTTGTAATACCTCTATCGTTGAGTCAGTGGTCGCCTCAATTAATGAAAACAAAATAATAGTCGTTAAATCAACTGTTACTCCGGGTACAGTTGAAAAACTTCAGAAGAAGTTTCCCAAGAAAAGACTTATTTTTAATCCCGAATTTTTGACCGAATCACAATCGTGGCTCGACTTTTTGAAACCCGATCGACAACTCATGGGGCATACTTCCAAAAGTTATAGCGATGCGCGTGAACTTCTTGAGTTAATGCCAAAAGCTCATTTTGAACGTCCGTGGTCAAGCGATTATACCAAAAAAGATATGAGTGCCACCGAAGCAGAGCTAACAAAATATGCCAGCAATGTATTCGGGTATATCAAAGTCATCTATGGCAACATTCTGGCTGATATTACGTATGGTCTTAGCCTTGATCTCGCTAAAAACCAGATTGAGGTTGATCTCGTCTATAATAATATCCGCGAAGCGATGTCGGCTGATCCACGTATCGGTGCCGCTTGGTTGAATGTTGAGCACGGTAACTATTGTGGTGCCGGTGGTTATTGTTTTCCCAAAGATATGCGGGCGTTTACTTCTTTTATCGACTCTCTTATAAAACGCCTTGGAAAGCTAAAAAAGAACGATGCGATAGTAAAAAATCTTACCAAAGGCGTTGCGGTCTTAAAGGCTGTTTCAGCATATAACGAAACACTTTTGCACTGGCAGGGTTTGAGTTTGCATGATGTTAGTTTTCATGACAAAGAAATAGTAACTAGCAAACGCAAACCTATCCGCAATCAAGAGGAATAATATATGACTAAAAAAAAGAATATTATAGTGACTGGCGGCGCTGGTTTTATTGGATCGCACGTTGTCGATGCCCTTATCGCACAGGGTCATCGGGTTACGGTACTTGATAATTTTTCGACTGGCAAAAAGGCAAATTGCAATACCGCGGCAAGAATTATCAAGGTAGATATCTGTGATTTCAAAAAAATCAAACCATATTTTAAAGGTGTTGATCTGGTTTTTCACCTTGCCGCCCTTGCTCGCATTCAGCCGTCGATTATAAACCCAGTACCCACTATGGAGGTCAATGTTATGGGTACACTCAATGTTTTGCTTGCCGCTCGAGATGCAAAAGTTAAGCGGGTAGTCTACCCCGGATCGTCATCATCATATGGTGATCAAGATCGATTGCCGGTGGTTGAGATAATGATGCCACGGGCCAAAAATGCTTATGCGCTCTCTAAGTTTGTCGGCGAAGAACTCTGTAAAGTATTTTCTTTACTCTATGGACTCGAGACAGTTACCCTGCGTTATTTTAATGTCTATGGTCCGCGTCAGCTAACCGAAGGTCAATATTCGACAGTTGTAGGTATATTTTTAAAACAACGCAAATCAGGTAAGCCATTGACAATTGTTGGCGATGGTACCATCGAACGCGACTTTACATATGTTAGTGATGTGGTGCGAGCGAATTTACTTGCAGCTGAAGCAAAAACAGTCGGTAAAGGCGAAGTCATAAATATTGGCGTCAATCACAAATACTCGATCAGACAAGTTGCGACCATGATTCTCGGAGAAGCGACGCTACCCAAAGACCCCAAAAAAGTTGTTTTTATTCCGCCTCGTCCCGGGGAGACACGCAAGACGTTGGCAAATATCTCAAAAGCTAAAAAATTGCTTGGATGGAAACCATTGGTTACCTTTGAGCAGGGCATTGCCGAACTCAAAAAAATAAATAAACTCGAGGACTAGATAGGATCACTCATTAATGTCATAATAATAAACATGAAGCGTCTTTTTAATTTTATTATTTTAGTAGGCTTTTTAGTTTTAATTCCAATTACGGCTGTTAAAGCCGACGTACTCGGACAGCAAGAAACCTTTACGATATCAGCAGAATATGACTATTTGGGGCGTAGTTCGATTAATACCACTCTCAAATATATCTCTGATCGTGCCAATATATATGTGCCGGATGATTATCTAGCTGGTTTAAGCCCGGATTCTAGAAGCCGGCTATTGACGCAACTACAAGCTATTGCTGGTGAATTTGATACCCGCATTTATCCGATAGAGACACAATTTTTTGGTTCTGAACCCAATCCCGGTATTGACAATGATTCAAGGGTGACTTTGGTTTTTACGCCACTGATTAATTTTGCCGGTGGCTATTACGATACCACCAATCAATTAGATCGTAGCATTAATTCCGCTTCAAATCAGAGAGAAATGATCTATCTCAACGCTACACTTGTTTTTGATACCAATCGTATCCACGGATTTTTGGCGCATGAGTTTCAACACATGATTTCATACAACCAAAAAGAAAAGATTCGTCAGGTGGAGGATGACACTTGGCTCAACGAGCTACGCGCGCAATATGCAGTTGATTTATTGGGCTACAATGAGCCGTTTTCTAATTCTGACCTTCAGAGACGAGCACAAACGCTCATTCAAAATCCTTCCGATAGTATTACTGAATGGAAGAACCTATCTGTTGACTATGGACAGGTGACACTGCTGGGTAATTTTATTGCCCATAATTTTTCGCCACAAATTATAGCTGAAACACTCAATAATAGAGACGCCGGAATTAACAGCATCAACACCGCTCTACAAAAACTTGGCTACAAAGAAAAGTTTACTGATATTTTTGTTGATTGGATGTTGAGTAATTTTTTAAACGATCAAAATATAAATAAACAATTCGGTTATGCTACCGCCGGCCTCAAATCATTACGCGTTGCACCAACTACAATATTTCCGGAGATAGGCGATAGCACAAAACTTTTAGCAAGCGGTGTTTTTCGTGATTGGGAACAGCACTGGTATGATCTGCCGTCGCTTCCAGTGGGAGCGAACCCCGTTTTAAAAATTACAATGGAGTCGCCATCTATTAGTAGTTTTCTTATCTCGTATATTGTTTTTTATGGCAATGGTGAGACGAAAGTTTTTTTAGCCAATCCCGATTCGACCCGCAACACCCTCTATATAAATAATATTGGGACTGATGTAAAACGTATCGTTCTGATGCCTTTTACTAGAGATCGTCTTGCTGGCTTTACCTCAAACGAACGTACTGTAGATTTGAGTTTGCGGTTTGAGCGTGTAACGCAGAGTGATAGCGGCAATGCTCTACTAGCCTTTGTTTATGAAGATGGTGCCGCCATGCCCAGTCCGACACCGCTTAATTCAGGATCAGTAAAACCAGCCGACTATGGTCTGCGTGAAGGTGATTTTATCCGTGCCGAAGGCGACAACGATATTTTTATCATTAATGATTACGGCTACAAACGTCTTGTATTAAATCCGGGTATTTGTTTACTTTACGGTCATCTTGGTGCCCGTGGATGTTTTAGCGCGGTTAAAGTCGTTTCATCCCAAGTTAGAGATGTTTTTGAGACATCGTATTTTTTTTCCAATGGCGAAACAAAAGACGGCATTGTCTATCAGATGCAACTCATCAATGATGATACCGCCCGTTTGATAAAAGTTAGTGATACAAAGGATGCATTTGTATCAAGTTTCTCTGATTTCAAGAAAGTTTTCTTTATAAACACAAAAGAAAAATTATCTTATTAATTTTTTTTGACAGACTGTAGAAAAAAATTTAGAAAAATATTTTTTTATTTTGTAAAGTTATCCACTTTTTTTCTTTTTTCTTTTTTTATTCGCACTTATAATTGAGTCAGTGAGGATAGATTGTAGCCTCAACTAAAGTAGAGTTTGACAATTAGAATGATACTTGGTCGCTATCATTCTTCGACCATTTGCAGAAAGATATTTCAGAATTTTTAAAACAAATCTGAAAGTTTCTCTGTGAATATAAAAAAATGGCAGCTAAGAAGCGCAAAAAGGCCGCTCCTAAGAAAAAGGTGGCAAAAAAGAAGAGAAGAGTATAGTCTTCTCTGAGACAGGTCCGATATCTCATCGGGCCTGTTTTTTTTGCTAAAATATGCTAGAATGATACTATATTTATTATGAAAATAGACATAAGCACAGATCAGATCGAACTTACAGATGCCATAAAAGATTATGTGGAAAAGAAGCTTGGTTCGCTAGAACATTTTTTTGGCGGCGAGGCACCTGATGTTGTGAGCGTGCGCGTTCATATCGGCAAGCCGTCGCATCATCACCATTCCGGCCCGTTCTTTGTTGCCGAAGCCGATATGCACATCGCTGGACTCACGCTTCGCGCAACATCGCAGGAGACTGACCTCTATGCCGCTATTGATAGCGTCGAACGCGAACTCGCCGAACAAATTCGTCGTTTCAAAGATAAACAACTCGCCGAACGGAGACATGGCATCAAGGACGAGTTAGAAAAAAACGCATAAAATTTTTTATCATGAGTTTTCTATCAAAACTTTTTGGCGATGCCAATGAGCGAACCATTAAACAACTACAAGATAAGGTCCTACAAATTAACGAGCTGGAACCAAAGTTCCAGTCTCTTTCTCTTGATGAATTGCGTGGTCAGCGCGATATTTTTCGTGAACGTTTAGAAAAAGGTGAGACACTAGATGATATTTTACCTGAGGCATTTGCCGCCGTGCGTGAGGCGGCTCGACGTACACTTGGTCAGCGACATTTTGACGTACAGTTGATTGGTGGCATGGTATTGCATCAGGGTAAAATTGCTGAAATGCGTACCGGAGAAGGTAAGACACTCGTTGCCACACTGCCGACATACCTCAATGCTATCGAGGGCAAGGGCGTGCATGTCGTTACCGTCAATGACTATTTGAGTCGACGTGATGCTGTTTGGATGGGCCAGATTCATTATGCTCTTGGTTTAAGTGTGGCCTGTATCAATCACGAAGCAAGTTATCTTTATGATCCATCGCATATTCCGCCGGCCGAAGATGCTAAAGAACTCGACACAGAGCGAGATACTATTGGAAGCTTCCACGTCGTACACGAATTTCTCAAACCGGTCAGTCGCCGCGAGGCCTATGAGGCCGATGTCACTTACGGCACAAACAATGAATACGGCTTTGACTATTTACGGGATAATATGGCCTATACATTGGAGCAGATGACGCAAGCACGCGGACCCTCCTCCGCAGGCCTGCTTGCCGGGGAGGCAGGAGCTACGGCGGGCAGGCATCATTACGCAATTGTCGATGAGATAGACTCGATTCTTATAGATGAAGCGCGTACTCCTTTGATTATTTCGGCGCCCGATACTGACTCGGGTGAGTTATATCAGACTTTTTCTCGAATCGCGCCCAAACTTACTGCCGAAACGGATTATGTGGTTGATGAAAAACTAAAAACTGTCTCCATTACCGAAGCCGGCATCGAAAAAGTAGAAAAATTACTGGGTGTTTCAAATATATACGAAGAAGGTGGCGTCAATTACGTCCATCATCTCGAGCAAGCACTGCGCGCCAATGTTTTATTTAAAAAAGATACCGACTATGTTACTCGTGATGGCGAGATTGTCATTGTTGACGAGTTTACCGGTCGTCTGATGCCAGGTCGTCGTTGGTCAAATGGTCTGCATCAGGCCGTTGAAGCTAAAGAAAAAGTATCCGTTCAAAAAGAATCAAAAACACTGGCGACTATTACTTTTCAAAATTACTTTCGTCTGTATGAAAAATTATCCGGTATGACCGGTACTGCTCAGACATCAGCCGAAGAATTTCATAAAGTATATAATCTTGATGTTGTTAGTGCGCCGACCAACAAACCAAATATCCGACAAGACTTACCTGATAGGATTTATAAAACCGAAGCCGGCAAACTACGTGCCATCGCTCGCGAAGTCAAAGAGCGATCAGAAAAAGGTCAGCCAGTGCTCATTGGCACGGTATCAATCCAAAAAAACGAGATATTATCGACTATGCTTGATCGTGAGGGCGTAGAACACAACCTTCTCAATGCCAAAAATCACGAAAAAGAAGGTGAGCTGGTAGCGCAAGCCGGTCGCCGTGGTGCTGTAACGGTTGCCACCAACATCGCCGGTCGCGGTGTTGACATTATTCTTGGTGGCAATCCGTCATCACCAGAAGAAGCCGCCACTGTACGCGAGCTAGGTGGCCTACATGTCATCGGTACCGAACGTCATGAAGCTCGCCGTATCGACAACCAACTTCGTGGTCGTGCCGGTCGTCAGGGTGATCCGGGCTCATCGCAATTTTTCGTTTCGACTGAAGACGAAGTCGTTCGTATTTTTGGTGGTGATCGTTTGCGTAATATTATGGAGACGCTTGGTGTTGGTGAAGACGATGTCATCGAGCATGGCTTGGTTTCGCGCGCTATCGAACAAGCTCAATCCAAAATTGAGGGCCACAATTTCGACTCGCGCAAATACGTACTCGAATATGACGACGTGATGAACAAACATCGCGAGACGATTTACGCTTTGCGTCGCTCGGCTTTGATAGGCGATAGTATCGAAGATACTGTTTTGGACTATGTTCATAGTGAGCTTAACGCTATTATTGATCACGCTTTTTCTCAGAATTTGGAACATCAAGAAGGCGAAGATTTGCAAAATATAGAGACCGTTATGCCGCTAGATGACGAGAATAAAAAAGAATTACAAGAACTTTTCAAATCCGGCGATCAAGAAGCGACTCGTTCGCGTTTGTTGGCTGTGGCCGATGAGATATATGATGCACATGAGTCGGAGATTACCGCCGAAGTAATGCGACAGCTAGAGAAAACCTTGCTTTTACGAGTCATTGATGAACTTTGGGTTGACCACCTAGAACAAATGGAATATCTCCGTGACTCGGTGCGTTTGCGTGCCTATGGCCAGCGCGATCCGCTCATTGAATACAAAATAGAAGGCCAAAAGTTATTCAACCAACTCCAAGCCGAAATTGCCCGCCAAGTCGCGCACGCAATTTTCAAAGTTTCGATGATGCCGAGTAAACAGCAACCGCGTACCGTACGTATGATGCAGGATAGTGGCAACCAACCCGCCTCGGCGGGCAGGCCTCGCGAAACATCCGCCCGCGAAGTCACGCCCACCGACGATCACGGTAATAAGGTAGGTCGCAACGATCCCTGTCCTTGCGGCTCCGGCAAAAAATATAAAAAGTGTCATGGGAAATGATTTTTTGGCGAGGATTGACGATAAGATTATCCCAAGTTAAACTTGATATATGAAAATGAATATTATAGGACTTAAAGACTTACGAGTTAATATGCAGAAGTATGCCTCTAGGGTTGAAAAAGGCGAGTCTTTTGTTGTTGTAAAGAAATCCAAACCCTTATTTAAAATTTCTTCTCCTGACGAGGATGAAGGACTCTGGGAAACCGTTGTTGATTTTACTAGAATAAACAAAGATGGCGTTGATGCTAAAAAGGTATTAGGGGCACTTCGTAAACTAAATGCCGCCTCTTGGTAAGCTATTATCTAGATTCAACAAAGATGATAGGTTGGTTTTGGAGCTTTTGATTCAAAAAATAGTTTCCCAAGATTGGCACGATCTAGATATTAAAAAATTACGAGGATATGATGACACCTTTCGATTACGCAAAAATACATTAAGGATTATTTTTTGTAAACGCAAATCGTCAATTTCTATTATTAATATCGAACGCCGCAATGATAAAACGTATAGATTTT
>CAYUQA010000040.1:0-1633 GCA_964446135.1 uncultured Candidatus Saccharibacteria bacterium
AAATATTAATTAAAAACGAGGTGTCCTAATTGGGGGCTGAATTTAGTATGGGCATATATATTCATATTAAAACATATCAACCCAATAAATACACACGCCACGGAGTGTTAAAGAGGCCTGACAAATATATTTAAAATGTCCGCCCTGTTGGATTCGCCATTTCGACTCTCATTCCGACCAGCCGTCGGAACTCGGTCTCCAGGCCGCGCCTCACGACAACACGAGCTCGTGTTGTATCCGTTCCGGCGTTCGAATCCAACAGAAGACAAATATCTATAAAACAATAAAGCCAAATAAATTCGGCTTTATTGTTTAGAATGTCCGCCCTGTTGGATTCGAACCAACGACCCTCTCCTTAAAAGGGAGTTGCTCTACCAACTGAGCTAAGGGCGGTAGAAAACAAAATATACCACAATATCGCTTGAAATTCAAAAATGTGCTATAATGATCTCACATTTACTATGGAATACAGTAACGACCTCGTTTATTTTGCAAAAACAAATTTTCGTGGACAGAACAAGATTTTTGGCATCCGCGCCACCAACGAAGACCGCTTCCAGCATATGTATGTGATCGGTCAAACCGGTACCGGCAAATCAACCCTCCTCAAAAACCTAGCGATACAGGATATCAAAGCCGGCCGAGGCATGGCACTGGTTGACCCGCACGGTGAGTTCGTTGAAGATCTCCTTGAACACATTCCGCCAGAACGGCAAAAAGATGTTATCTATTTTAATCCGGCAGATACTGACTATCCGATTGGTTTCAATGTCCTCGAAGTAAAGGATCCGTCCCAAAAACATCTAGTATCATCGGGCCTGATGGCTATTTTCACCAAAATCTGGGCCAATGTCTGGTCAGCACGTATGGAGTATATTCTTAATAATTCTGTTTTAGCATTACTTGATACTCCGGGTACGACACTCTTGGGCATTACTCGCATGCTTGTCGATAAACCCTATCGCAAAATAATCGTCGATAACATCAAAGACCCTGTCGTCAAATCCTTCTGGGTCAACGAGTACGAACAATACCAAGACAAATTCCGCACCGAAGCCATCGCCCCAATCCAAAACAAAGTCGGCCAGTTTCTATCGACGTACCTCATCCGCAATATCGTCGGCCAAGCCAAAAGCACCATGGATATTGAAGACATTATGAACAACAGCAAGATCTTGTTAGCTAATGTCTCTAAAGGCAGACTGGGTGAGGATAACTCGGCATTGATCGGCGCCATGTTAATCACCAAAATCCAGCTCACAGCTATGGAGCGCGTAAAGATCGCAAACATTGCTGATCGCGCGCCATTTATTCTCTATGTCGATGAGTTCCAAAATTTTGCGACCGATTCTTTTGCGGCTGTATTATCCGAAGCACGCAAATACCGTCTCGGCTTGGTTATATCTCACCAGTTCATAGGCCAACTCATATCTGATACTAGTACCAAAGTCCGCGATGCCATTTTTGGCAATGTCGGCACCATGATCACATTCCGTGTCGGTGCACCAGATGCAGAATTTTTAGAAAAACAATACGCGCCTGATCTATTGATGGAAGACTTAGTTAATCTACCCAACCGAACGATATATTTGAAGCTTATGATTGACGGTATATCGTCAAGGCCATTTTCAGC
>CAYUQA010000041.1:0-24179 GCA_964446135.1 uncultured Candidatus Saccharibacteria bacterium
CATCACAGCTCTTTTAGTATCTATTTTTATGTGCTTCTGCCGATAAGACTTTGGTTTGAAAAACTAGATGCGATGTATTTTCCAAATAATATGCTACCGCTTATTTTTAAAGGCACCTCGATCATCTCGGTTACACCTGACCTGCATTACGAGACATATCATGGCACACTGCCATTTAGATTCCGTTTGGCTTATAAAATCTTTGGCAACTGGGCCGTCTATCACGGTACGAGATTGATCACTTGGAGTAAAAGCGCCGCCGATGATATCGCTAGATTATACAAAACAGATCCGAAACGTATCGCTTGGACTCATTACGGTTTTGACGCCCAAAAGACCGAACACCAAAAAGGGGATTATATTCTATATCTAGGACAAGCCTTTCCAAGACGACATTTAAAAGAATGCCTTTTGGCATTTGAAAAAATCGCGCCCGAATTTCCTGAATTACGTTTTTTGGCTTTTGGTTATGATAAATATAACCCGCAAATTATCGCTGAATTGGTTGCCAATATCAACACACGGCTCGGCCGAGAGGCGATCGTGCATGCTGATTATGCACCGCAAGAGAATAAATCAGAGCTAATGACTAAAGCCAAAGCATTTTTATATATCTCACATACCGAAGCTTTTGGTATACCGCCGGTTGAAGCACTGGCCTGTGACACAACACCTATAGTAGCTGATACACCGCTCAATCACGAACTATTCGAGAATGCCGCTCATTTTGTCGGACCGATTACCGTCGAGAATATAGCGTCAACTTTACAAGAGGCATTGACCAATCAGACTAAAGAGCAAGATATCATACGAGAGGGAAGAGAAATTATTAAAAAATTTAACTGGCAAAAACACGCAAACGAGTTCATAGATATTGTGCGACATACTATTCATGTCTAAGAAAGGAACAATTTTTTTCATAATTCACGCGATTATAGTTGCGCTAGTCGCGCTCGGCTTTGTGCCTAGAGTTACGATACTTTTATGGACACCAATAATGCTTTTGATTCTTGGATTTTTATCGCTGGGGGATAATATTTTATTTTTCATTCAGGGGATACCACTTTTCATCGCATTGCCCATTACGGCCCAATTTGACTCATTTAACCTTTGGCGAATTGTTTCGGGGTTTATCATAGTACGCTGGTTTTTACTAGACGTTGGTTTCGCATTGTTTCGGGAAGGATTACTAAGCTTTATTAGAAGACCCCGGGCGTGGATATCAGCTCATCGTGTTACTACATCTCTAGTAACGATTCTGATATTAGCGACGCTATCTCTCGCAGTTGCTCAAGCACCACTCGCCGGCTTAAAACGTATCGTCTATTTCGTAAATCTAAGTTTCTTTGGCATTGTTCTCTATGACTATCTTCGCAGACACAAAGACTTTTTTGTCCTAACCCTGCGCAGTATCCGCATTGTTACTTTAATTGTCGTTTTTGTCGGACTGGCGCAGTTGGCATCAACCTACTTTATGGACATTTATCAGTTTATGCGGATATGGGGTGAGCGCATCAACCTAAATCTCTTTGGTACTGAATGGTCTTATATCGCAACTCATTTTGGCAATACTTGGTTCGCCTATTTTGGTGATCAGTTATCACTCCGAATGTTTTCTATTTTCCCGGACTCACATTCGTTTCCTGTATTCGTATTACTTGGTTTACCAGCCATTTACGCGCTTGCGATACAATCGGGACGAAAATTTAGTAAACAATATATTCTTATTCCCATTATTTTTCTGGTTTTAATATTGAGTGGTACTCGCGGTATTTGGGCTGGAAGTCTTGGTGCGGTAATAACTGCCTTTTTGGCCATTAAAATGCTCCGTGGTCATCCGATAGAATATCGGCTTATGCGAAATATCGGATTGTCATTGATCCTATTCTTTTTATGTTTTACTATCGCCTATCCCATATTGGCGTCCAGACAGTTTCGAGTACCGAAAGAACAGAGTAATTTGATATTAAAAAGAATCAGATCCATTCTAGATTTTGGCGAAACATCTAATAGCCAACGCCTCGAAATATGGCGTAAAAGTATTGATTCGATTATAGATCGACCACTGCTCGGTGTCGGGATCTACAACTACCCCGTTGTATTGAAAGAGAACATAGCACTCACGCGGGCTGGTGCTTCAGCGCATAATATATATCTACATATTGCCGCCGAACTTGGCCTGCCGGCGCTTATGCTTACTCTGTATTATTTGTGGCTGTTTTTCGGAACAATATTCCTCAATATCATCAATAGCGATGAAAAAATGCGCGCATATTTTGCTGCAGCGCTGATATTTAATGCTTGGGTATTTTTCTATTTACTAACAGACGCGACACTATTCGACGAACGCGCCTTTTTAATGTTTAGCATTATGCACGCTATAGTTTTTGCCTATAGCCATAATTATAAAAACGCTTAATATGGAGCAACCGCTAGTTTCAATTAATCTAGTAGTCCGAAATGGCCAAAAATATATCCGCCTATGTCTTGACGCAATCAAAAAACAGGACTACCAAAACCTCGAACTCAATATATGGGACAATAACTCTGATGACGATACGAGAGAAATCATAAAAAAAGAATACTCGGAATTCCATCTTATTGAGCATCCAACCAATCTAGCGACGTGGGGCGGTCACGAAAAACTACTACAATATAGCCATGGAATATATATTGTCGCGATTTCAGTCGATATAATTATGCAACAAGATTTTGTGACAAGATCAGTCTATATTCTAGAAAATGATATAGAGATCGGAGCGCTACAACCAAAGATATATCAATATTCGATTACAACGGGAGGGGATTGGACACCTAAAAAGACTCTCGATACTTGTGGATTTAAAATATTTCGCTCTAGAAGAGTCATTAACGTCGGTCATGGCGAAGAAGACAAGGGGCAATATGACGGCGACGGCGAGCCGCAAGAGATATTCGCTGTCGAGGGCGCCGTGCCAGTTCTACGTCGTTCGGCATTGGAAGATATTAGAATAAACCATAAATTCACGGATGAGGATTTCTGGTGGTATACTGATGATGTTGATTTTGCTTGGCGAATGCGCCTTTTTGGCTGGCGTCAGGTGTATGCACCATCGGTAGTCGCATATCATGATCGACAAACAACAAAATCGCTCAGGAAAAGCAGATTAGAATTCATAAAAATTAGGCGTCAAATACCATTTTTTAAACGGGCTTTAGACTATCGAAATACAATTTTAATGCTGATTAAAAACGATCATCTTAGTAATATTATTCGAGATTTACCATATATATTAAAACGTCATATTCCACTTTGGGGCTATTTTTTGATATTTGAACCAAAGATGATTTTTCAACTTATCACAGTTGTTCGACTACTGCCACGCATGGTACAAAAGAGAAGAGCGATTATGCGTCGTGCTCGTATTGGTTCGGCGGATATGCGTCGCTGGTTTTCTAATGGATAACTATAATAATTATAATTTTAAGCCTCAGTCCTTCAAACCGCCTAGCGATAAAAGGCGCTTTTTGCTTTTGGTGAGCGGGATCGGATTGGTTTTGGCGGTAATGTATTTTTTTATTTTTGGTACTCGTGGCATCATAATTCGAAATAATGGTATCTTTGGCTCTATCGGCGGGCAAGGCGAACTACCGATTAAAGACGAGGTACCGGATCAGGCACTTTCAAATCCGCTACCAAATCCGGAATCAGATCGCTTTGATGTATTGATTCTGGGCATACGTGGCGAAGACGATATTGCTGATGGCGGTCTTTTGACTGATACTATGTTGGTGTTGAGTTTAGACAAAAAAACTGGTGCCGCTTCGCTAATTTCGATACCGCGTGATCTATACATCAATATGCTTGGAGTTAAAGGCAAGATTAATCGCGTATACGAAACTGGCCTAGCTCAAAACAAAGGACTGGATCTGACCAGCAATATCATATCTCGTATCTCCGGTATCTATATAGATAAGGCAATCGTCTTTGATCTCGATGCTTTTGGCACTATTATTGATCAGCTTGACGGCATAGATATTACCCTTGCGGCACCATTTACAGAAACGACCCAATGGGGCTACCCATTTTCTTTGCCGGCCGGCAAGAATCATCTAAACAAAGAGCAGGCGCTTTACTACGTTCGGTCGCGATATTCAAGTAGCGACTTTGATCGCGCCAGAAGACAGCAACAAGTCATAGAGGCAATTAAAACTAAAATACTATCGCTAGATCTGTTAAGTAACCCGACGACAATTACCGGCCTCATAGCCGCCATGAACGGTCACATCAAAACAAACTTTCAGCTCTGGGATATTAAAGATCTCATTACCTTAGCAAAGAATTTATCCAATATTGCAAAAGTTAAACAATATGTCCTCACGACAGACAACGTCCTATACGATACAAAAACAAAAAATGGAGAATATATCTTATTGACCAAATCCGGTAATTTTGACGATATTAAAACCGTTTTCCAGACCAGTATAACCGGCAAAGTACCTATTTTCACGTCGCTACCATCAAATAGCCCAACACCAACCACTAAAAAATAGCATGAAAAAAATATCGGTTATTATAACTCATTTTCGAAAGCCAGATGTCCTTAGACTCTGTATTAGATCTGTCCAAAAGGCTTTAAAAGATATAGATAGCGAGATAATAGTTGTCGATTCAATGACTATGTCGCAGACAGTCATGATGATGCGGGAAGAGTTTGATACACTGCTATATATTCAAAACAGAGAAAATACTGGCTATGCCAAATTAGTTAATCAGGGCATTCGCCACTCAACTGGTGAATATTTACTGGTATTAAATTCGGATCTGGTCAGCGAACCGGATGCTATATCCAAAATGATCGCTTTTATGGACCAGCATCAAGATGTTGGCATGCTCGGGCCACGCTTACGCTATTTTAACAACGAGCATCAGCAATCTTTTTTTCGTTTTTACACGCCATGGACCATCCTTGCGCGCAGAACTCCACTAGTACGCTTGCGCAGATTTAGTGGCATCGAGTCTGATTTTTTAATGAAGTCATCGTCCACGGATGAGATACAAACACCCGATTGGATTATGGGTTCATCTATGATGACGCGAAGAAGTGTTGTTGATCAAATCGGTGGCATGGATGAGGGATTTTTTATGTATTTTGAGGATGTTGATTGGTGTCGTAGAGTCTGGCATAATGGACACAAGGTAGTTTATTTGCCAGAAGCAGTTATGTATCACTATTTGGGTCGAGCATCAAAATCAGGCTTTGGAATTTTTGATGCTTTATTCAACAGACATACGCGTTGGCACATAAAAAGTGCCTTACGTTTTTTTATGAAGTATCGAAATCTTGGCATAGTCCAAACTAAGCATAATATATAAATATGGAACGACGGTTACTACCCATTGTCATTATTATCAGTCTCGCTATCGGCTTTTTAGGTGGCTATCAATATCGTCAAAGTCCGGCAGTCATATCACTTGACGGCAGTACCGACAACAGCAACCATCCTGATTTGGGCCTATTCTGGCAAGTTTGGGACGCCATACATCAAAGATACGTCGATAAATCAAAGATTAATGACACAGAATTACTATATGGAGCCATTGATGGTTTAGTCAAAAAAGTAGGCGATCCATATACAACCTTCTTTACGCCCAAGGAAAGCCAAAGTTTCGCGCAAGAAATCGACGGCGCATTTGGCGGTATTGGTATTGAGATCGGGGTTCGCAATGATATTCTGACCGTGATTAGCCCGATCAAAGGAACTCCTGCGGAACGTGCAGGTCTGCGGGCTGGCGACAAAATTGTAAAAATAGGGGATAAGGCCACTAATGACCTCACGGTCAGCGATGCCGTCAATCTAATACGTGGTAAAAAAGGTACGCCGATAGAACTCACCATCGTCAGAAATGGCGATAAAACATCAAAAACCCTTAGTATCTTACGCGACACCATTAAAATACCAGCAGTAAAACTAACGATGCTGGATGACACAACCGCTCATCTTGAAGTGTATATTTTTAATAAAAATGTAGATAGCGAATTCGATAAAGCAGCCCGCGAAATAGCAAAATCCAAGGCACGTAACATTATATTAGATCTTCGCAATAATCCAGGTGGTCTATTAGATTCAGCCGTTAATTTGTCTGGCTATTTTCTTGATCCAAATTCCCTAGTAACCATTGAGAAAAAAGGCGACGGTACAACTAGAGAGTACCGCACTAGTGGCAATCCAATACTAAAAAACTACAAGGTTGTCATTCTTATCAACAAAGGCTCAGCTTCGGCATCAGAGATCGTCTCTGGAGCCTTAAAAGACAACCTTAACACTGTTTTAATAGGCGAGAAAAGCTTTGGTAAGGGTTCCGTTCAGGAGGTGATAGACTTACCAAAAGGCACTTCGCTCAAGATCACTGTCGCAAAATGGCTCACGCCAAAAGGCATCTCAATCAACGAGAACGGTATAAATCCGGATATAGCAATAGAACGGACTGATGCTGATATTACCGCCGATAAAGATCCGCAACTCGATAAAGCTAAGCAGTTTTTCTCCTCTAAGTAGTAATTGACTTTTTAACAGAAAAAACGGTATACTAATATCATATGAAAGTAGTATTCATCCAAAATATTAAAGGTACAGCCAAGATAGGTGATATCAAAGAAGTCAACGATGGTTATGCTCGCAACTTTCTTATTCCTCGCAAAGTAGCCATATTAGCGACAGCTGAATCCCAAAAACACGCCGCTAAACTTCAGGCGCGATATACAATTTCAGAGTTACAACAAAAAGAAAAAGCTCTTGAACTGCAAGATAAATTAGCCGATTTCAAACTGATATTCAAAGAAGAAGCCAACGAAAATGGTAACTTGTACGGTTCAGTAGACAGAGAAAAAATATCTCTCGCTCTCAAACAAAAGCATATAGAACTAGGGGATGATGCTATTATTCTAGAACAGCCACTTAAGACTGTCGGCACTCATCAAATATCTCTAAAGCTTAATCAAGACCTAACGGCTCAACTATCCATAGAGATAGAGAACGCATAACTAAAAAGCCCTTTGATCGAAGGGCTTTTTAGTTATCTATAAACTTATACAACGCTGACTATTTTGATAACTTTCGAGCGGCCATCGTAGTTCTTTTTGCGTTTAGTGGTAAATCTGATAGTACCATTTTTCAAAGAGAAAAGTGTATCATCTGTACCCTTTTTAACACCAAGGCCAGATATATAACGACTACCGCGTTGTCGCACTATAATATTGCCTACTATAACAGCTTGACCATCTTGAAGTTTAACACCGAGGTATTTTGGTCTAGAATCGCGACCTAATTTTGTTGAACCTTTGGCTTTTGTATGCGCCATATTTTAGAAAGAATTGCCACCAACCTATAAAATCAGTAGAATCCTTTTATAAATGAAGGTGGTGGAGTAGCCATAATAAGTCGTCTATCCTCAATTAAAAATAGCTAACCCCACCAATCCCTTATGAAAACTATCATACTAAAACTTTGGGAATTAGTCAAAAAATATCAAAGCGATATTGCCTTGGCGCTGACTATCATAATGATTACTATCATTAGCTTTAATTTAGGCAAAATCAGCATCTTACAGGGCAGGGGAGAGATAACAAACGATGCCAAGATCGAATCGTCGCCCACAGCCACTAAAACAAAACCTACAAACAAAATAGCGCCCAAAGCAATACCAACTCCCGACTACTCAAATACCGAGGTTATTACATCAAAATCAAGCAAATCAAAAGTTTTTCATTTTCCATGGTGCTCCGGCTACAAAACCATTGCTGACAAAAATCGCATAAAATTCCCAAATTCCGCGGCCGCCATTGCCGCCGGCTACACTCAAGCCGCTAATTGCAAATAAAAAGGCCCCGACGGATAAACCATCGGGGGGGGCACAGCCTGATCAATATGGGCTTAGAGTCTCACTTGGAAAGATCATTTTGTTTAGGCCCATGACCGCCAGCTTTGATGCGTTGTGCGGCAAGTTGTTTTACAAAGCCGTCTAGACCAGTCTCACGCTCCTCAATGGTTAGTTGCTGATAGCTCTTTTTCATGAATTAATACTTTGTCAATATTTGTGAAAAGGGGAGTAGATGAGACTTGCGATATCAGCCAAACCGCCATTACTAACCGCTCCAAGACATCAACCTGTCACAGATCAGAAGCTAGTCGCACAATAAAGGTTGTGCGACATAGTCTGTTATTGAGAGCTCGGGACTCGGAAGAGTAGCCCGGATATCTATCTGCTGGATATTCAGGTGTTAGGCCTAATTTCTAGCCAGTCATAGTTATTAATCTGTAAATAATACATTCTCCGTAACCTATAGCTGATTTTTAATATAAAACTAAGTACTATAAGAGTAGGATAGAACCTATTTGGTCATATAACCGATTTTAGAGACTTTTTGGTACAGATGGTCATAAAGAGGCGGCGAGTCGGCTTAGAAGGTCAAAATAGAGCTTAAATATACATTTACACTTAAAGATTATGCGTGTTGATAACTTCTGCATGCAGATCTACAATTTTAAAAAATAAAATTCTATATTGTGCGACATAGTTATCGCTAGGGAATCTGAAAAGTTATCAACACATGTTTATCAATGTTGTCAATAAATTATTTTTTAGCGACGCGCACTTAATATTTACTGCAAAATATAAAGATATTCCGAACTCCGGGGAGTGCGAAGACCCCTCTCTCTCCCCTACTGAACCATGTTTTATAGAAAAATAAAGTAAATTAAAAAATCGATTATGTTTCGGCTGTTTCGTGTTGTCATCAAAAGCTACGGCAAGTAGTCAAGCGGGTTAAGTGTACCCTCAAAGTAGTTAAAGTAGAGTTGATCTTTTTTAAGATAGGTAAAAAAGTCTTTATAAACACTCAAATGTACGTGCGAACCGGTTGAGTTACCAGTTGTGCCTTCATAACCGATGACCGATGAGGCATCCACACTAGTGCCGTTAGTTAATAACCCACTAGGCCTATTCATATGCCCATAGACGCTTACGATATCTCCCGTATGACGTACTGCCACCCAATTGCCAAAACCATCATTAAAACCAGAAGCTAAAATAGCACCGCCCATAACTGGATGAATTGCGGTACCGGCACCACTACTAAGATCGACACCATTATGTGGTGCGCCACCGTAAGCGCCACGTTTTGCGTATTTAGTATAACCATAGCCCTGTGTTAAATAATAGTCATCTTCTGGCCATCGTAGAATCTTGGAACCTTTCGGTGGCACCGATGACGCTGTCACGTGCACAATAAAAGCTCCGTCTTTAAGGGCCTGGGACTCAAGGGTCTTTAACTGATTAAAGAAGTCAGCCTCCTTTTGCTCTGCTTCAGATAAAAGTTGCTGAAAGAGCTTTTCTTCACCCTTTGTCTTTTGTAGTAGCTCATCTTTATTATCTTTGCTTATAGCTAGACCGCTCTTTTGACTAATCTGTCTTTTATTTAAAGATTCTAGATCATTCTTTTTTCCCTGTAATAATTGTTCGTTGGTTTCAAGGGCATCTTTGGTCGATTTAAGTTGCAAAATAGATTCAGATAACTTATCAGTAACATCGTTTATCTGTTGAGCTTGGTTAGTAAATTCAGACAATCTCGGATTCTGAATTAAAAGTGCTAATAAGCTCTTGTGGTCGGCTTGCTGTATTATGGATAAAAGCCTACCGATGCTAGCTTTTTGAGCTTTCATCTGCCTTTCAGCATCAAAAATCTGGCCCTGAAGACTAGATATCTGCAAACGAGACGTGTCTATCTCTTTACCAGTAGAATTAATTTGAGCTTCTAACCTAAGTACCTGGTTATTCAGAAGATCAATTTGCTTTTTTAAAGTATTACCCTCCTTCTGTTTTTTATTAATATTATTCTTATATTGTTCGGCTTGCTTATTTAAATCATCTATCTGTCTACGCAAATCAAGAATCTGATTATTTATATCTTCAGCCGCAATAGCCACGACTGGCGCGGTAAAAAATACTATGAGTATAAAAATCGCAATAATTTTTCGCATACTAAGAGGGCCCGACTATAAACTTTTTACGGCTTTAGTAATTCGGGCTAAGACTTTAACATCACCCAGAACAAAGGCAATATCAATAGGGTCTGGTGACGCTTTTGCGCCTGTTATAGCAACTCGGAATGGCCAGTAGACTAGTCCCCTATCGCCTTTTTCTTTTGCTAATTCCTCAAATTGCTCACGGATATCTTCTTTGTCTTTTAAAGCAGAAATACGGATAATTTCTTTTATTTTCATCAATGATTTTTTTAAATCTTCAGCCGAATATGACTTCCAGTTCAATAGCGATGGCTCATATTCTATATCGCCAAAAAAATATCTAAAATCTGTAACATCAGAGAACTTTTTTAGGCGCTCTCGCATTAAAGGTAAGGTCTTCTCTAGATATTCCAAATCAATAACACCAAAATTCTTCTCAATATATGGCCCCAGCAATGTTGCTAGCTTTTTATCCGGTAATTCCTTTATATATTCGGCATTAAACCAGTCGAGCTTCTTTAGATCAAAAATAGCACCGGATTTATGAACATGGGCAAGGTCAAATACATCCATTATCTTTTCTTTATCCAACACTTCCCTATCTCCTGGTGGCGTAAAGCCCAAAAAAGCAAGGTAATTAAAAAGTGCTTCTGGCATATATCCCCCTTCCTTATAATAGCTTATTGATACATTGCCATTGCGTTTTGATAATTTGGAACGATCTGGAGCTAAAATCAAAGGAATGTGAGCATATACTACAGAGTCGAATCCGAGTGCTTCTTGGATTAGTATGTGTTTTGGGGTATTGGATAAATGATCTTCACCTCGAATAATATGAGAGATGCTCATCTCATAGTCATCCACGACTACAGCCAGATGATACAGAGCATCATCTGGGGAGCGCGCGATACTAATATCACCCAATAAACTGGCCTCGAATTCTATCTTGCCCCTGATCATATCATCAAAAACTATACGACGATCAGATTCAGAATCAACAGCAAGCCTAATAACACCATCGCCCTTTTGGCCTTTTTTCTTTGTTTTATAATCACAAATATGGCGTGGCACCATCTTAGTCTCAACTTGTTTTTTGGTTTCTTTTTCTAACTCTTCTGGCGTGTGATAACACCAAAATGCCTTGCCGGTATCTAAAAGTTTTTGTATATATTTTGAATATATTTGAGTCCGGTCACTTTGACGATAAAACTCATCCCAGCCTAAACCAAGCCATTTTAAGTCACCGATAAGCTCTTCTTCAAACTCCATTTTCGAGCGCTCTTTGTCTGTATCTTCGATCCTCAATATAAAAGTGGCTTTATTTTTACGGGCAAAAAGCCAATTAAAGATCGCGGTTCTAATATTCCCGATATGTAGATGCCCTGTTGGCGAAGGCGCCATGCGAACTCGAATTTCTTGTTGCATATATTAAAAATATCCTATCAAAAAATTAACAAAAAGTCACCTGTCTTACTGTTATGCTACAATGATTTACGATGTTTATACTCGATGTCATTCCAATTATGCGCCAGCGTTCTGGACCAAATCAAATTCTTAGCTACTTTTCAACCAAGGAACTATTCAGCGGGAGTCTTGTTGAGGTTGAGGTTAGGAAAAAAGCCATTATGGCTATTGTGATACGTTGCGAACCGCTCAAAAATAGAAAACTAACCTTAAAAAAGGGTTTATTCCAGCTAAAAAAAGTCACGCGCATAGTGTCACAAACAGCAACAGTCGCTCAATGGCAACTAAAACTCATACGTTATATCGCCGAATACTATTACAATCCACTCGGCAGTGTCGCTAATATTATTATTCCTGAATTCATAGCTAAAGAACCTAAGCCAATCCCGGAACTACCAACAAAAAAAAACCAAAAAATATCATATCAAAAGACTAATAACCCGCAGTTAGACTTCAAAGAACACATAGAAAAATATCGCCTACTGGGTAAACAAGTCATAATACTAGTCCCAGAACAACAGCCGATCTCTTATTTTAAAAAAGCATACGCTGAATTTAGTCCGATTGAATTATCTGGTAAAACCTCTAGCAAAAAACGTCAAAAGATATGGAATGATATCCAAAACGATGGCTTTGCTCTTATTATATCAACTAAAATTGGTCTTTTTCTGCCATTTAGTGATTTAGGATTAATAATTATCGATGACGCATCAAATGAGCACTACGTAACAGACAATTCTCCCCTCTTCGATACCATACATGTAGCTAAAACTATTTCTAATATGCGCTCAGCCGATATTTTGGTAAGCACGATAGTGCCGAGTGTTGAAATTTATCAAGAATTCAAAGATTTAGAACAATTTCAGGTTAAAGCAGATTTTATCGATATGACTAGAGAGATAAAAATGGGCAACTTCTCTCCGTTGGCTCGTGAAGTAGAAGATATCATTGTAAATATGCAAAACGGCGAAAAAATATTGCTTTATATACCGCGTAAAGGATATGCCACTGCCTATAGATGTCAGCATTGTGCGCGAACAGTTACCTGTTCTGAATGTTCGACCAGTCTTGTTTTCTACAATAGCCCCAGTGAATCTCTTCGTTGTCACCGATGTAAAAAAATAAAAAATATACCTAAAAAATGCCAGTATTGTGGAGACTATCGTTTTACAAAAAGTGGTTTTGGCAACGATAAGATAGAATCGATAGTCAAAAAACTTATAAAATTACAAAACCTTTCGATTAAACTACATCGAATAGATGCTGAAAACAATAAGTTACCAGAGATAGATGCCACTCAAAAAAACATCGTAATAGCCACCCAAAGTGTTTTTGGCTTCAAATATAGTATGCATTTTGATATTGCTATCGCGCTACATAGTGATTATCTGGATCTTGATGCTGATTTTAGAGCGCAAGAACGCAAAATAATAGCACTGTCCTATCTTAATTTTCTTGCTGATAAGATTATTATTCAAACGTATGACACTACAAAAACAAAACAGGCGCTAGATCTTGAAAGCTTTTATGACGAAACAAATTCAGAAAGAAAAGAATTTTGCTATCCACCCCACGGTCTCTTAACGCAATTGGTCATTCGTGACCGCAATAAGGCAAAAGTAGATGAAAAAGCAAACGAGCTCGAAGCAAAATTAAGACTATGGTCTGCCAAGTTAAAACTTAAAACTGATATTATCAGCTCGTTTAGTCCACTTGTTCACAAGGAGAAAAACCTTTATTATATGCATATAATTATGAAAACGCCCCTAGATAGGCGCCGTGATAGAAACAGGCTTCTAACCGCCATCACTATGGATTGGCATATTAATACGCTACCAAAAGACATTATCTTATGAATATACCCATAATCAAAGAACCAGACCTTATACTGCACAAAACTCTAGACAAGATCAAGGCCACAGACGAGGATATCAAACTGCTTATAGAAAATATGAGGGATACTATGGCTCACGAACGTGGGGTTGGTCTGGCTGGCAATCAAGTTGGACAGAATTTAGCCATATTCGTAATAGATGCGAATTTAGCCAAGACCAACAACGTACCAGATGTATATATAAACCCAGAGATTACTGAATACTCAAAAGAAATAGACGAGATAGAAGAGGGCTGTCTTAGTATACCCAATTACTGGCACCAAATAAAAAGATCAAAGAAGATAAAGATTAAATACCTTGATGAGAATCTTAAAAAGCAAAAAATAAAAGCTCGCGGCTTCCTAGCGCGAGTTATCCAGCACGAGACTGATCATCTAAACGGTGTTCTTATAAAGGACAGAGAATAGCACCTAGATCATTGAGGTGATATAAAGACAAAGGATTGCGCTAGTGCCGATAGTTGACGGGTTATGTGATTATCCCTATAAGAAGCATAGACGGCGTCAGAAGCGTTACCAACACCAAAAGATAGATAATCTATATCTCTAATATAGCGTTCGCTTAGCTCTTCAAGGCCATCTCGCATTCTATCTTGAATTATTGGTTGGTTATAAAAGTTGGTTAAAGCCACTATAGATCGATGGAACTCTACGACACCAGATAGGAATTTGCTACCATTAATGATCTGACCGATACCAACAGCAAGATCATCATTTGAAAAGATGCCAATACGAGCAAAGGATTGCTTGCCATTGTAAACTAAACCACGCCCACTGGTTACATCAATCGGCGCTTGTTGACGCTCTAGAGAGATACGGTAGCGAGAGTAAATATCATCGGAAAGTAGGTTTATTGATTCTATGAAAAACAAACCTAATATGTTTGTAGTATCACTAATTTCGGATATACCGTCTCGGAGTGTATTTGCTAAAGCTTGGCCAGATGCATTAATCTGATGAAGTGCATTAGCCGGATCTGGCAATCTATAATCCTCCTTAGCCTGAGATAAACTGGGAAACAAAAAAACAATAGAGCAAAGAATCGATATAGATGCTATATATAATGCTTTCATGTTCGACATCTATATTCTATCATTAAGAGAACATAAAATATTTAATTTCTGTTGATAAATATTAGAGTATAAAAATTACAGGGATCGACCCTAATTATCTCAGTACTATTTATTTTATACTTTATATATGTTTATATACTATCTTGTATGCGAATAAGAATAATTTTTTTAGGATCTGGGCCATTTGCAAAGATTATTTTAGAAAAACTCGTTCTGAACGATTTATTTTCGGTTGTACTTGTCATTACAAACGATAAAAATGAAGTTGCTAAAGTAGCTATAGACAACAAAATAGACCTTGAACAGCCCCAAAAGCTTAAAAATAATCAGGAGCTGATAGAAAAAATGACCTCCTATAGATCCGATATCGGCGTATTGTCTTCCTACGGTAAGATAATACCAGAGGAATTATTATCAATACCCAAAAAGGGAATACTCAATGCCCATCCTTCATTATTACCCAAATTTAGAGGTCCCTCCCCTATTCAATCAGCTATTTTAGCCGGGGAGGAGTGGTCTGGAACGACAATTTTTCTGATGGATGAATTGGTTGACCATGGACCAATTTTAAAACAACAAAAAGTAAACATCGAAGATAAAACATATGTCGAATTACGTAATGAGTTGGCAAATGCTTCAGCTGATCTAATTAATAAAGTTATTATCCCCTATATAAATAACGATCTAATTCCAAAACTACAAAATGAAGGAGGGGCTACACAGACACACAAAATAAGTTCTGAAGATGGAATTATTACTAACAAAGATAGCGTAATGTCAGTACTTTTTAAGATTAGGGCCTTAAATCCAGAGCCAGGAACTTTTATAAAACTCCCCTATCTCAATATTAAGATTACTAAAGCTATTAAAACATTAATAACTGTAAGGGAGGCTCCGGGTATTTTTATTGAAAACAAAAAACTCTACTTTTGCCTATCAGATGGCTGTATCGAAATTCTTGAGCTTCAGCCAGAAAATAGAAAAACAATGAGTAACTCTGATTTTATAAACGGATATGCTAGATTATTGAAAAATTCAATCTTTTAGTATACAATTACACAAATGTTAGCTGTTAACGAACTAAAACCAAAGATTTATTTTATATTAGATGGCCAACCATATGTAGTTTTGGAAACTCATCATTTAAAAATGCAACAGCGTCGGCCCGTGGTACAGACCAGAATGCGCAATCTTCTGAACGGCAAGGTCTTAGAGCGTAATTTTGCTCAATCTGATACTTTTGAACAGGCAGATATCCAAAAAAAGAACGTAAAATTCCTATACAGCAACCGAGGCGAATTTTGGTTTTCAGCCGAGAATAACCCGGCTGATAGGTTTAAGGTTGATGAGAACATATTGGGCCGATCCGCCGACTTTCTAAAGACCAATACCATCGTTGAGGCAATGTATTTTGGAGAAAACATAATCGGCGTTCAGCTGCCGATTAAGATGGATTTTAAAGTTGTCGAAGCGCCACCCGGGATTAAAGGTGACACGGCAACGGGTGGCAACAAGCAAGTCAAGATAGAGACTGGAGCGACTATCAATGTTCCCCTATTCATTAACGAAGGTGATTTTATCAGAATCAATACAGATACTGGCGAGTATGCAGAAAGAGCAAAATAAACTAAGCGCCGTTACGGCGCAACTTAGTTTTTAGGAAAAATATAACGGCAAGTGGGAAAATCGCTCCGATAAAAAGAGCGATTTTATTTTGGGAATATAAGCCCAATGATGAGTGTGCTTGGGATATGATTTCTTGTGGCAAAAAATCCACAAGAACTACAGCTAACGCGGTTAGTTGGGCTATAAATAAAAGGATAATATGACCAAATGAACTTTCCTGTTTGGAGTGTTTATGGGGTGGCAAAATCCTAGATAATGCTATATAGCTGATCACAAATAAAACAAAAAACAGTATCAGATCAACGGCATAGTAAGGTATTTTGGGAGCAAGACCCTCTATCTGGGCGACATAAGGCAGTCTAAAAAATAGAAAACTGGCAATATATAAAGACAAAAGCGAAGCTATGGCTCGTGAACGCCCTATTGTAAAACTTATAATACCAAGCACAAAAACCAAAAATATAGGTACCAGGGTTCTATAATTTAGATCACCGGGTCCTATTTTAGTCGTTTTTTGAGCTATTTCGGCAAGAGCACCGATCTTTTCTATAAAAAAATTCACAGATAGAGCCATACTCTTATTTTAAATGTTCGAAAACGAATCACAAGAGCATATCTAATTAATATCTGTAATAGTCCTATAACTCCACCGCCACTTCTTCAAAGAGCCTTCTTGCTTTTTTCGAAAGTTTTTTAGGGATTTCTATTTTTACTTTAATTATTTGATCACCGGGCGAAAATGCCCGCACTCCACCACGACGTATATGTAACTCTTCGCCATTCTGCGTACCTGAAGGAATATCTATCACCGCCTCCCCGTCTAGGGTTGGTACTTTTATTTTAGCACCTAAAATAGCGTCTATAGCTTTTACTGGAATTTCTATAATTATATCTTTATTGTGTCTAGTAAATTGCTTGTGTGGTTGTACTAGAACGGTGATATAAAGATCGCCGGATTGCAATCCGGCTAAACCCTTATTGCCAAAACCACGTATAACTAGGGTCTCGCCATTATTAATACCTGCGGGGATGCTAACCTCAATATCTTTCCGTGCCTTATCACGCCCCGCACCATTACATTTTGGACACTTTTCTTTTGGAACCTTACCCGCACCATTACATTTTGGACAAACAACAACACGACTAAAGTTACCAAACATTGACTGGGATGATTGGCGTAGCGATCCGGAACCACCACAATCTGAACAATCAATCATAGAAGAACCTTTCGCCATACCGCTACCGTCGCAATCACTACATGCTATAAAACGATCTAGCATGAATGATTTTTTGGCTCCCTGTATTGCCTCTTTGAAAGGTATCGACATCTGAAGATGTATATCTTCACCCCGCCGATTGGCACTATTACTCTGTCGACCACCGCCAAAAGCATTGCCGAAAATATCAAAAATATCTTCAAAATTGATGTTTCCCTGGAAGCCACCGCCAAAATCAAAACCGCCGGCACCTTGGCCGCCAGCATATTGTTGGCGTTGTTCGTACTGAGAAGCATCGCCAAATTGATCGTATTGGCTTCGCTTTTGAGGATCGGAGATAACTTGGTATGCCTCATTTATCTCTTTAAATTTATCGGCGCTACCTCCTTTTTTATCAGGATGATATTGATGAGCCAGCTTTCGATATGCTTTCTTAACCTCATCCTGTGTCGCAGTACGCGAAACACCAAGAGTTTTGTAGTAATCTTGGCTCATAAACTATTATTAGTAATTGAGAACTTCGACTTCGGCAGTTTTCTTATCTATACTAAAGAACTTATGACGCTTTAGAAGATAAAATATAAATACCGAAAGTGCCATACTTAAATAGACAAATATCAGGCTCAAACCTTCTAAAACTAGAAACAGACCAAAAGCCAGCAAGGGCGGAACATACGAGACATTCTTTTTGATAATAGAAGAAAAACCTCTAATGACCTGGGTCACTACCTTATCTTTCGTCTGTATTTGCTGCCCTGCCGGCAATTCGATTATTTGTTGTTCTAGGATAAAACCAGCGGTATTTTCTACTAAATTCTGAATCGCAACCGGTAGCGTACCCTCTTCGGCAACCTGCTGTACTGCTGGTGTTGCATAGTAAGCAAAGGAGGTCATAACTAGAAAAGGTGTCACTATAAGCCACATATTTCTAGCTCCGATAATATATATACCTATCTTCCGATAAGTAGATAGTTCAGAGTTAATACGCCATCGAGACAGTCCATAGAATAAGGTAGTAATACCAATGGCATAAAGATACAAAGATCGAAAACCAAAGAATACAAGGAATGGCAAACTCACTAAAGCCACGATTAATAGCAAAATCCGATAGCTACCAGCTAAAAGTAGCGTGATCAATATTAAACTACTCAAAAACACTAGTAGTATGATCGGGGCGATCCAGAGTTGCTGATGTGATAAACCGCCGCGCAACATAATACTGATGGCTAGCCAGAAGAAAACTGATAAGACAAATATAATCGCCAACAATATAGAGTTCTTGTGGATTTTCTTCATATCATCAATCCTAGCATATATTAGCCGTTTTCTTTAGCTTCGGTCTCTCGAACATTATCAGCATGATCGGCACCGACTTCATTTTCTGGAGTCGGCTGACTTGCGGCCTGTTCCTTATAAAGACTCTCGCCGATCTTCTGTATAGCATTAGATAGCGCTTCAGTTGCTTTACGAATGACATCAGCATCATCTTGATCTTTGACAGCTTTAACTTCTGCTATTTTAGTCTCGACATCTGTTTTTATCTCGACTGCAATCTTTTCGGCATTATCTTTTAAGGTCTTCTCACTGCTGTAGATCAATGTCTCGGCCATATTTCTAACATCAATAAGCTCCTTTTTCTTATTATCTTCTTCTGCATGGGCCTCGGCATCCCGTATCATCTGTTCTTTCTCTTCTTTGGTTAAGCCCGAAGAACCTTGAATCGTAATTTTTTGTTCTTTGCCCGTAGCTTTATCTTTTGCCGATACATTTAGGATCCCATTGGCATCGATATCAAAGGATACTTCAACTTGAGGCACTCCTCGTTGTGCCGGCGGGATACCATCGAGCATAAAGCGACCAAGAGTCTTATTGCCATTAGCCATAGGACGCTCCCCCTGGAGAACATGTATCTCAACAGATGGCTGATTATCAGCGGCAGTAGAGAAAATCTGTGTTTTAGCCACTGGTACAGTCGTGTTTTTTTCAATCATCGGCGTCATAACGGCACCTAGTGTTTCTATGCCCAAGGTCAATGGCGTTACATCGAGCAAAAGCACATCTTTGACATCACCCTGCATGATTCCACCCTGAATTGCGGCACCGATAGCGACAACTTCATCTGGATTGATGTCTTTATGTGGTTCTTTACCAAAAAGTTTCTTAACAGCTTCGACAATAGCTGGCATCCTAGTCTGTCCACCAACCATAACGACCTCGTTAATATCTTTTACTGACAATCCGGCCTCTTCAACAGTCTTTTTAGTTAAATCAACTGACTTTTTAATCAAGTCGGCGACCAAAGATTCAAGTTTAGCTCGAGTAAAGTTGAATGAAAAATGTTTCGGACCTGAAGCATCTGCCGTCAAAAACGGTATATTTACTTCGGTTTGTGTTGTGCTTGAAAGCTCATGTTTTGCTTTTTCAGCAGCATCTTTGAGGCGCTGAACGGCTGATTGATCCTTGGAGATATCGACTCCCTGATCTTTCTTGAATTCATCAATGAAATATTGAATAATCTTTTGATCTATATCATCACCGCCCAAATGCGTATCGCCACCAGTACTTTTTACCTCTATTGTATCTTCTGATACTTCAAGGACTGATACGTCAAAAGTACCGCTACCGAAGTCATAAACGACAATTTTTTCATCCTTTTTCTTATTAAAGCCGTAGGCTAAAGCGGCCGCTGTTGGCTCATTGATGACGCGTTTTACATTTAGTCCAGCAATTTCACCAGCATCTTTTGTCGCTTTTCTTTGGGAATCATCAAAATATGCCGGAACCGTAATAATCGCATCAGTAATTTTCTCACCCAAACGATCTTCGGCATCCTGTTTCATTTTTTGCAATATCATAGCCGAAACTTCAGCTGGTTTAAACCATTTATCATTCATTTTTATCTCAATGCTCTCATTTGAGCCCTTGCGGATCTCATATGGCAACAGCGTTTTGTCTTTTTGAACTTCGTCATCACTAAAACGACGTCCGATAAGCCGTTTTGCTGAATAAATCGTATTGGTCGGATTGGTTACCGCTTGGCGTTTTGCAGTCACACCAACATAGCGCTCACCTGATTTGGATGTTGCCACAACCGACGGTGTTGTGCGCATGCCTTCTTTATTTTCTAAGACTCTCGGCTGACCGGCCTCAACCACCGACATAGCCGAATTTGTTGTTCCTAAATCAATTCCTAGTATTTTACTCATAATTTTTTATAAATATATTTAGTAGTAGAATAACTATTAAATATATTATTAGTTTACTTTTTTAATAATGACCCGTGCTGGACGAAAAACTCTCTCTCCAAACATATATCCAGCCCGTATTTCCTCAATTTTTCCATCTTGTATATCAGCACTGGCATCGACTGCTTCGTGAATATTGGGGTCGAATTTTCCAGCAACTTCTATCCTCTTTAAACCATTCTTTTTTAAAACTTCATCCATCTGTTTTCTGACATACTCTATCCCCTCGAGCCATTTTTTATTCTTTTCTGTATCGTCCTCGGGAATCGCCTTGAAGGCACTATCGAACATATCAGCCACCTCAACTGCATCATGCAGAATACCCTCGATTTGATATCCGACCAACTGACCAATCCGTTTCATCTCATCTTTTTTATAGTTTATAAAATCTGCCTGCGCCCGCTTCCAGCCATCAAGATATTCCTGTGCTTTTTCCTGACACTGCTGTAGCTCATTGATCGGCTGTTCCCCTATCACCTCTTCCGATACCTGGTTTTTTTTATTTTTATCCATATTTTTATAAGAATTAGGTAAGATTATTTATTTGATCTTTAATATATCTCATCAGAGCAATGTTGCGGGCGTAGTTCATACGAGTCGGTCCAACCAGTGTCAGCGAGCCCGTATCGGCGTTTGGCAACCGATATCGCGTTGTAATCATTGTCTGTGCCTGAATATGACTGAAAGGATTCTCTCTCCCTATATATAGGTAAATATCATCGTCATGGGCACGTGCTGGTCGAAAAAAATGTTCATTCATACCATAAAAAAGATCTTCAAACTCGTCAAAGAAGCTAGTCACGCCCGAAATATGTTCTAAAATACTAAAATCTGGCAATCCAAACAACGATGATAGGCCAACTTTATAGATATCGCGACTTTTATCGAGCGAGGTAATGACTAAATGATCAGAAAGTTCAGCCGCCGCCCTTGCTAGAGACCGATTGAGAGTATTAGACCCAAAGTCGTGATAAAGATTAACAACATTTTGAATGTATGCTTTTGACTTCTGATCCAAGCCATCATAGCGATCCGTCAAAATATTGTCGACAAAATAGCGATAACCCTTGTCAGTCGGTAGACGACCACCAGAGGTATGTGAATGCATTAAATAGCCTGTGTCTTCAAGCTCGCTCATCTCGGCACGCAAGGTCGCAGAGCTGACATCAAAATGACCCATTTCTTCAAGTTGCTTCGAACTCACTGGATAAGCAGTTTTACTATATATTTTAACAATATTTGCCAGTATATTCTGTTGTCGTTGACTCATCTCCATATCAATATATTACCATAATAATCTATCTGGCACTCCCATGTCAAGAGTGCTAGATATATATATTTTATGTATCTGTGGATATCTTATATTTTTTTCTTAGCCAGCCATTAAAAAAAGATATCACCACCCATACAGTGATACGCGGTGTTAAAATAAAAAGGTGTTCGAGAGGATAAAAAAGATATTAGCCTATCTCGGTCCCGGATTTACGACTGGGGCGGCTGATGATGATCCGTCAGGAATTGTTACTTACACCATCACTGGTGCCCTATTTGGCTTTAAACAACTCTGGCTAACGCTTTTTTCCTGGCCATTGATGACGACGATCCAAGAAATGAGCGGTCGCATATCAATGGTTACCGGCAAAGGTCTGGCTCGCATAATCAAAGAGCACTATCCCCTTTCGATACTCTATAGTGCAATTTCGATCCTGTTTGTTGTAAACGTGATCAATATAGCTACTGATTTGGGCGCTATGGCAGCTGCTTTTCAGCTTTTAATGCCAAAAATGCCTTTTTATTTCTGGCTTTTATTGATTACCGTTGTAACATTGATCCTCGAGGTATTTGTTTCCTACAAAGTCTACGCTCGCTACCTTAAGTATCTCGCTTTTACACTTATTTTTTATGTTATCGCCGCTTTATTTATCAAAATCGACATCCGACAGGTCATCCACAACACCACAATCCCCTTTTTCTCGTTTTCAAAAGAATACGTTATGAATATCGTCGCATTTTTGGGAACTACTATCTCGCCATATCTCTTTTTCTGGCAATCATATCAAGAAGTTGAAGATGAAATAAGTTTAAAAATGATCTCTTCTATCGGCCAAAAACCTAAAAATATTACCCCGCAGATAGTCAGAAAGCTGGGCATTGATACGGCTATCGGTATGTTTTTTTCCAATGCGATTAGCTGGTTTATTATCGTAGCCGCCGCCTCGACACTCTATGGCTTTAGCGTCAGCCATCTCACTACCGCCGCCGATGCCGCCACGGCACTGCGTCCTTTTGCCGGCGATTTTGCGGCTATGTTTTTTGCTATTGCTATTATTAGTACTGGATTACTGGCTATTCCTGTATTGGCGACTTCAGCCGCCTATGCTCTGTCTGATATTTTTAACTTTAAGTCTGGTTTATACAAAAAGTTCAAACAAGCACATGGCTTTTATGGAGCAATCACAGTCGCCGTCCTAGTCGGCCTCATTATTAACTTTATTGGTATTAACCCTATAAAAATGCTTTACTATACAGCAATCCTAAATGGCATTGCCGCACCACCATTGATTTTCTTGATTATACATATCGCCAATCGCAAAAAGATACTTGGCCAGTATAGAAATGATTTGATTACCAACATTTCTGCCATTATTCTGGGTATTGTTATGAGTATCGGGGCTTTGTTGCTGATTATAAGCAGTTTTTTCTAAAATTTTATGCAAGATATAAAACTTTACGACACATTATCAAAAGAAAAAAAGGTTCTGACGACCGGCACAGATGGCAAGCTTCGTGTTTTTGTCTGCGGGCCTACAGTCTATGACCATATTCATCTCGGCAACGCACGCACTTTTGTCTTTTTTGATGTCTTTGTAAAATATCTCCGCCATGTCGGCTTTGACGTCGACTATATTCAAAATATTACGGATATTGATAATAAAATCATCGAAAGGGCTCAAAAAGAAGGTGCTGATCCGCTTGAATATGCGAAAAAATTCTATGATATCTTCGAAAAAGATATGCGGGCAGTTGGCGTAACCGCACCAGAGTATAAAAATGCGACTGATCATATTCCGGAAGTCATCAAACAGGTTCAAATACTACTCGAAAAAGGACATGCCTATACTTTAGCAAACGATGGCATCTATTTTGACCTTTCGACATTCCCTGATTACGGTAAGCTCTCTGGCCGCACGGCCAATATGGCCGATGATGCCGTCTCTCGTATCGATGATAGCGACAAAAAACGCAATCGTGGCGATTTTGCACTTTGGAAATTCTCACAAGCCGGCGATCCCTCATGGTCAGCGCCTTTTGGCGATGGCCGTCCGGGTTGGCATATCGAAGATACCGCAATCACCGAGAAATATTTTGGTCCACAATACGATATTCACGGTGCCGGACAGGATTTGATGTTCCCCCATCACGAAGCCGAAATTGCCCAACAAGAATCGGCCTCCAGCCTCAAACCATTTGTGCGTTACTGGATGCACACCGGTTTTTTAATAAACAAACAAGAAAAAATGTCCAAATCTTTGGGCAATTTTATGACATTACGCGAAGCGCTCGAGAAATTTTCACCACAAACCCTGCGTTTTTACTTTTTAAGCGCCCATTATCACTCTTCGCTCGATTTCAGCGACGAGATTTTAGAAGCAGC
>CAYUQA010000042.1:0-11237 GCA_964446135.1 uncultured Candidatus Saccharibacteria bacterium
GCTGACTCGTATTCATGCCGTCTCAATAAAGGTACGCACAGAGCTCTTAAACGGTTCAGGGCTTTTGGTTATAAAGTTTCAAAAAATCAGACATGGACAGCATGGGTCTTAAAGTGTGATATTAAAAAGTTTTTTGCTTCAATAAACCAGAAAATTCTTATAGACATTCTTAAATGCTATATACCCGATAAGGACATCATTTGGCTTTTATCACAGATTATCCAAAGTTTTCATGCAACAGAACAAGGCGTTGGTTTACCTCTAGGCAATTTAACATCGCAACTGCTCGTCAATATTTATATGAATGAGTTTGACCAATTTGTGAAGCATCGACTCAAAGCTAAATATTATATTCGTTATGCCGATGATTTTGTTATTTTTTCAAACGATAGGAATTGGCTTTTAAACATCATACCAACAATAAGAAATTTCTTATGGAATCAGCTTCGGCTCACTTTGCATCCTGATAAATTATCAATCAGCACAATTGCTTCCGGCGTTGATTTTCTCGGCTGGGTGCATTTTCCCGATCATCGGGTTCTGCGGACAGTGACGAAGCGGAGGATGATGCGGAAGATATCAGAGTCAAATAAAAATCTGGCAGTAAGGCAATCGTATGCTGGTCTTTTGCAATACGGCAATGCTTATCGTCTCAAAAAGAGTATCAAGATCTTATCTTGACTATTATCCGCAACGCGATAAGGTGGGAGCATTATGAAAGGCGTTATATTAGCCGGCGGTCGGGCAACGCGACTGATGCCGGTCAGCAAAGTTACCAACAAACATCTCTTGCCGGTCTATGACCAGCCGATGATTTATTATCCGCTCAAGACGCTGATTAAAGCTGGCATTAAAGATATTTTGATTATCTCCGGAGCCGAACATGCCGGTCATTTTTTGAATCTGCTTGGCTCGGGTGCCGAGTTTGGAGTGGAACTGACCTATCGGGTCCAAGATCAAGCCGGTGGTATCGCGCATGCGCTGGCACTGGCTGAGCGGTTTGTCGGTGACGATCAGTCGGCTGTCATTTTGGGCGATAATATTTTTAGTGATAACGCGACGGTGGCCAAAGCGATCAAAGAATTTTCAAAAGAAGAAAAAGGCGCTCGAATTTTTCTGAAAAAAGTTACTGATGCTCAGCGTTTTGGCGTGGCGACGGTCAAAGGGGTGAGCATCACCGGCATTCAAGAAAAACCGAAAAAACCAAAATCAAATCTCGCCGTCACGGGATTGTATCTCTACGACAAACAAGTTTTTGATGTCATTCGTACCCTCAAACCGTCCGGCCGCGGTGAACTTGAAATCACCGATGTCAATAATTTTTATATCAAACAAAAAACGATGGGCTACCAAGTTCTCAAAGGCGATTGGACTGACGCCGGCACCTTCCCCTCGCTCCTGCGCGCCAACTTACTCGCCGCCCGCCAGGCAACAGCAAAAAAGAAATAACACGATTGACAAAAGGAATTCTGGTGCTATAGTACAGTCTCTTGTTAGCTCTTTTGAAAATTTTAGACATAGGAGAAGAATATGTTTTCTATTCAGAAGTTTCAGGAATGGCTTTCAGTCGACGATGGTATGAAAGCATATACGCGTATGCAGGAAATACGTGTATACGCGGAGGCAAATATTGTCAAAGCAATGAATCACCAGTTTCCTTCCTCGGGCGAGGCCCTTTCGATGGGTCTTACAAATGTCCGCAAAGTGTATCAGTCTCTCCAAGATGCTGGTTTCGATGTTGATGATAATCCCATTTCAGAAGCGGGACACTATATCGGGCATTTGTCGCGTGCCATTCTGGGTGGCTTAAAGCTGATTCAGCTTGGTCAGGCAACCCAGTCATATCAACATACACCGGCCGAGATATACCTCATCTCGGGTTACATGGTTATGAACGATATCGGTTGTCTCTTGGCTGAACGATACAAAGATGCGGAACGACTTTTGATTCACAGCGAAATCGGCGCGCTTTTGGTGGACGCTATCTTGCGAGATCAGATCGGTGATGATTTGCAAGATTTGCATGCGGTAGGCTGTTATTCGATTGCGGCTCACCCAAATCTTTTCAAGTTAAATCCGTGGAACGGTGTCGAGCGGAAACCATATCGGTACGAGTTCGAAGGGTACAATCGAACTGCCCCTTCGCACCTGTCGACTGAAGTTGATCGCTTTGAACTGCAGGGCGAGCCGGGAATTTTCTTGGCGCGAATCTTGCAAGGAATCATGATTCGTCCGACTGATCGCGATACGGTCAAGAACGAATGGATTATAAAAGATCCAAAATATGTTTTGATTCCAGAGATGCGTCTTCCAGAGGAACGTACTGATAAGATACTGCGTGTCGTCGAGCAACTCTACAGTTATGTGCTTTCTCAAACAAATGTACCGGAACTTCGCGAATTTCGTTTGGATTATTCAGCTCGAGATGACAAGGCGTTTGTACCTTATCGTGACTGCAAAGTGCTCGAGCTTCGACACTTAGTGAACATGGTTGTGAATAGACATCACTTGGATATTTTCTCGTCAAAGGAAATAATAATTATGGATTGCTTCAAGCAATTCCTTTGTAATTTGGAGTCGACACGACTCGGCGTTGAGACAGCGGAGCAATTTGTTGCCTTCTTTAAAACGTTGCCTGACGGGATTCGCCAGCCATGGTTGAGTCCATTTGTATTCGTAATGTCTCTATATCGCAATTACGACGCAGAAATTTGTGATACTATTGATGACGTAAGGAGCAAAATTCTTCGTGGACATCCTCTCGGCCTCACGTTTCCACTTTTAGGCAATATTCTTCTTCAGATAAAACCCCGTCGAGATTGGTGCCGAAAAATTACCAAAATCTGTGACTCGTTGGATGAATAGCGCAATGTTGAAAAAGGACCTCCCAGTGGTCCTTTTATATTTGCAATTTTTATGATAAATTAGTCTTTTATTATGAACATCACGTTTAATTCTCCGGAGGAGCAAAAATTACTCAAAGAACTTGAGACTCGCACTGACGCCGAAGCGATGCGCATGAGGCGTTTTTTGGCGATGCGTGATTTGTCGCGGACGCCGGGTAGCCCGATTCACGAAATCGTCCAGCGTATCCTTGCGATTCCTGATTTCAAAGATTTTGACGATGTCAAAGCACCCGAGATCGTACCGACCAAAGAAAGTTTTGATTTGTTTGATTTTCCGGCCGATCATCCGGCGCGCAGTAGGTCCGATACCTATTACCTCAATGATGATTATATTTTGCGAACGCATACGACGATCTCGTGGTATTACTATTTTCTTTCTGACTATGCCAAAAAGAAAATGGCGGCCGATGAGCCGATGGGCGTGTTGTGTTATGGCAAAGTCTACCGCAAAGACGAGATTGATCGTCGACATATGAATATCTTCCATCAAATCGATGGCTATTATTTGCTACCGAAATCACGCGGCGAATTGAATATCGAAGACCTCAAAGCGAGTCTGGTCAAAATTGCCCAGGCGGTCTTTGGCAGAGAGGTTAAATATCGTTTTAATCCAGATCAATTTCCGTACACTGATCCAAGCTTAGAAATGGAGATTGATAAGCCTGCCCGACCGAATGAATCCGGTCATTCGGGCGGGGATGGTACCTGGATCGAAGTGCTTGGTTCGGGCATTATCAAAGGGAGTGTTTTAGAAAAACTCGGTGTTGATTCCAAAAACTACACTGGCTGGGCTTTTGGGTCTGGTCTTGAGCGCTGGGCGATTGTCAGTATGGAATTGCCCGATATCCGTTTGCTCTGGTCTGATGATGAGCGCGTTAAAAAACAACTTAAACTCGGAACGATTTTTAAAGAAGTTTCAAAATATCCGCCGATTATTCGTGACATCTCGTTTGTTGTTTCCAAAGATTTTGCACCCAATGATTATTTTGATCTCATTCGCGATATTGGCGGTGATCTCGTCGAAGAGGTGAGTCTTTTGGATCATTATGACAACGACGAAAAATTTGGCGCTGACAAAACCAGCTACACCTATCGCATCATCTATCGCTCAACCGATCGCACGCTGACGACTGAAGAAATCGATCCGCTTCAGGCCAAAATCGAGCAGGAAACCATTACTCAATTTGCCGCCCAAATCCGCTAACTCTAGGCGTTATTGACAGTAAAGATATTTATTGATATAGTATCTTTACTATCGGAAGTGTTAATTCAAAATTCAATCGGACGAGTTCTTGGGAGAACGTGTCCACAAAGGAGAAAGACGATGTCGAGTAACCATTCGATCGGTAATATGGATCAACTAGCAGATGCCTTTGATGCGGTAGGCTATACAACTGATGACGTAACCAAGCTGAAGCAGTTTAAGAATCTCACAGGTATCAAGGCAGTACTTTATGGCAAAGCCGAAATCAAACCAATCGGCCAAGACAAGACCCCATGCTGGATCCCCATCGGGGACGGTAAGACCATGATCGCCGTCAATCTTGGCGCCACTCCCAGCTTGCCATTCGATGGCGCTGAAGTGGTGCAGCATGACGGCCAAGGCTGGGTTCTCGTTAAGAAGCGTAAGAACGGATTGTATATCGATGGCCGTAAGGTTATCCTCCATCTGTCCAAGCGCCAGCAAAGGGGTAGCTATCTTAAAGGTCACGAGCTTCGTGAAGAGCTGACCGGTAAACGTATCCTTAATGCGAATATCATCGACGCCCTTTACGAGAATACTCATCTTATTCCAGGAGACTGGAAGAAGGATAAAGATGGTAATATCCGCTTCATATACGTCCGGGTCACGATTTACTGCGACTCCGATGGCAACCTCTATGTCCGCTGTCTGTACTTTCATGCTGGTACCTGGTTCCTCCGGTACTGCCTTTGGCTCGACCACGACTTCAACTCCTTCAACCCTGCTGCTCTGCTTGCAGAGTAGCTTAGTCCGCAACTCTTTGCCCCTTTGGTTTCCTTGGTCCCTTAGAACTTTGACCTTGGAAACCGTTTTATTAAAAATGCCCTGTGTATCATGCGCGGGGCTTTAACTTTTGTGCTAAAGTAAAAAAGGTAGTAGGTGCATACGCTGGAGATCAAGGTTTCCGGCTACCGAATCCAGTATCCATATGCCCAGAATATTTTAGATTAAGGTTTAAGATAGCGTGGTATATGCAGAAACTTCAAAACCAGCTACACCTATCGCATCATCTATCGCTCAACCGATCGTACGCTGACGACTGAAGAAATTGACCCGCTTCAGGCCAAAATCGAGCAGGAAACCATCACTCAATTTGCCGCCCAAATCCGGTAGAGTTTATGCTTGACATTATTGAGAGTATATGATTACCATGAGTTATATGCGCCCAGCTTCCAGTAGCTCTATGACTATTGAAAGTTGTGGCGAATACCACGCATTATTTTGAAAATAAGGAGACTGACTATGTCGAACAAAGGCATTCTAGGTGACAATGACTTGCTCCGTGGACCTTTTTCCGGACTACTCTATGATTTGGCTGTAAAACTAAATTGCGAGGATGGCCCAGAATGGGTTGGAGAACTTAAACGATTTCTTCAGAGAGAGCCTTGTTGGGTTGATAAGAAGCTTGGATTATTGGAATAGATCGCTATCTTTCACGCTAGTGCTAACGAAAAGTTTGTCGCCGAAGTCGCTTTTGGACCCGAAAATCCCGATGGTATTAAATTCTACCTTGGGAGTAATTTTGAGAAGCATTTTCTCGGCAAGATTGAGAATAATGTTGAACCGAGAATGATCGCAATCCATCAGCTCAAAAAATCATCTCGCGATGCGGAGATTATGTCCGAGTTGGGTATCGAGAAGCGAGCTATCAAACTCGCGCACCTCTACGAGATGATTAAGCATCAAAGCCAAGGTCAGGAAGATGAAGGCCCGTTCTTGTTCGATGATTGCTTGAATGTTGCGTATATCGAAGAAGATTGCGGAGACGTCTTGGCCGTGAGTGCCTATTTGGACTCGTCGAGTCGCTATTGGAGCGTGGATGCGGACTCCGTTGATGATCGGTATGGGTGGTGTGAGGGCAGCCACGTTATCTCGCAAGTATGAAGGTTCTTGGGTTTTGGTATCCTTGGTCCTTAGACACCTGTAGTGCCGTACGCGATTTACGCGGCCGGCACTTTTCTTTTTGCCGCTCAAATCCGCTGATTATTGTTTGCTCAAAATGCTTCAAAATGGTATAATGAAAGTAGTTAGAGAGCATTCATATGCTATATTTTATTACTGGTAATAAGAACAAATTCGAGGAAGTAAAGGCGATTATCTCTGATATCGAACAGCTTGATGTTGATTTGCCTGAAATCCAAGAACTTGATCCCAAGGAAGTGATACGTGCCAAATTATTGGAAGCATTACAGCATCATGCGGGCGAGTTTATTGTCGAAGATACATCGGTCGCTATCAAAGCGCTCAATGGTTTTCCGGGACCGTTGATTAAGTGGTTTCTCAAAGCGATGGGCAACCAGGGACTGGCAAATCTTTTGAAAAAGTTGGGCGACAACGCTGTGGAAGTAAAGACAATCGTCGGTTATGCCAAAAGCCACGAGGAAATTTATTTTTTTGAAGGCGCGCTTTCTGGTACAATTGTAGAACCTCGTGGCGAGTCAAGCTTTGGCTGGGATCCGGTTTTTATTCCCGACGGACACGACAAGACCTTTGCTGAAATGGGCAAGGATGAAAAAAATAAAGTGAGCTATCGCAGGATGGCGGTAGAAAAGTTGAAGGAATTTTTAAATACATAGTCTATGGCAGACAAAGAAGAAAAAGATAAGAAAACCAATTCATATACCGCGTCGGATATTTTTGTTTTGGAGGGTTTGGAGCCGGTACGCAAGCGGCCGGGTATGTACATTGGTTCGACCGGACCAGAAGGTTTGCACCATCTTATCTGGGAGATCGTCGACAACTCGCTCGATGAAGCGATGGCCGGTTTTGCCAGCAAGATAGAGGTCACACTACTGCCTGACGATGTCGTCAAAGTTGTCGATAACGGTCGTGGTATTCCTGTCGATAAGCACAAGCAATCCGGCGTTTCGGCACTGGAGACGATTATGACCACGCTACATGCTGGTGGTAAATTCGGCGGCGAGTCATACAAAGTATCAGCTGGTTTGCATGGTGTTGGCGCTTCGGTCGTCAATGCCCTTTCAACATGGATGAAAGTCGAGGTCGCCAAAGACGGCGGCCTATATGTACAAGAATACAAACGCGGTGTTCCGGTTGCGCCGGTCAAAAAAATCGGTACTTCAACATCCAATGGCACCACAGTTACCTATCAACCGGACCCTGAAATTTTCAAAGAACGTGAATATAATTGGGAGAAAATTCTTACTCGCTTGCGCCAGCAGGCTTATCTGACAAAGGGTATCAAGATTGTCATTCATGATGAGCGAGCTCCGTTACAACCGTCTGATATTTCGACCAAAGAATCAGAACATGTTGCCTCACCGAGCTATACTTTTTATTTCGAAGAAGGCATTATCTCATATATCAAATTTTTACATCGCCATGCCGAACCGATTCATCCGAATATTTTTTATGTCGGCAAAGAGTCACAAGATATTTTTGTAGAAGTAGCTTTGCAATATTCCGATAACTATCAGGGGCATGAGTTGAGCTTTGCCAATAACGTCAACACCATCGAAGGCGGTATGCATTTGACTGGTTTTCGTTCGGCCATTACGCGTACGATCAATGACTATGCTCGCAAGAATGGATTTATAAAAGAAAAAGAAGAAAATCTGACCGGTGAAGATATGCGCGAGGGTTTGTCCGTGATCGTATCGGTCAAATTACGCGAACCGCAGTTTGAAGGTCAAACAAAAGGCAAACTAGGCACCACCGAAGCACGAACCGCAGTTGAGTCGGTATTAAATATAGAACTGGCTGATTGGATGGAGCGTAATCCAAACGACGCAAAGCTAATGCTCGGCAAAGTTATTTTGGCGGCCAAAGCACGCATTGCCGCCCGTGCCGCTCGCGATACAGTCATCCGCAAAGGTGCACTCGAGGGTTTTGCTTTGCCCGGCAAGCTAGCTGACTGTTCCTCAAAAAATCCCGAAGATTCCGAGCTATTCATAGTGGAAGGAGATTCCGCCGGCGGTTGTTTTGCTGGAGACGTAAAAGTTGCTTTAGCGGATGGTCGAGATGCGACATTTTTAGAATTAATTAAAGAATATCAGCAGGGTAAACAAAACTATTGCTACACGATAGCAAAAGACGGTAATATTGCTATCGCGCCGATACTTGAACCCAGAAAGACTCGTACGAGTGCAGAAGTTATCAAGATTATTCTTGATAATGACGAAGAAATTACCTGTACTCCGGATCATAAGTTTATGCTTCGGGATGGACGGTATAAAAAAGCGCAAGATTTAGCACCAAGTGATTCATTGATGCCATTGCGCCGGCAAATTTCGCGCTTGGGAAAACGCATAACCATAAAAGGATACGAGCTGTTATTTACACCGACGGATCATCGCTGGATTTTTACTCATTTGTTATCAGACCAGTATAACATTCGGAATAATGTTTATAGAAAAGATCAAGGTGACACCGTTCATCACAGAGATTTTAATAAGCGCAACAATAACCCTGATAATTTGATTCGTTGGAGCAAGGAAGAACATTTGATGTATCACACTCAAAATTTGGAAAAGACTTTGCATAGTGAGGATTCCAAAGAAAAAGCTCGTATTGCGCATACATCAACTGAATATCGTGAAAAAATTCGCAGAATTATGTCGACACCCGAAATGCGCGCTCTTTTGAGTCGTCGAGCTAAACTACAGTGGGAAGATGAGGAATATAAGTCTTTTATGGGAGCTAAGTTTCTTGAGTTCTATACCACAAACATTGCTTATCAGAATGAAAACAAAGCACGCCTATATGAGAATCAGAAAAGATACTGGCAAAAAGAAGAACATCGGCTGTTAGCTGCCGAGCGAGTGAAGTTATTTTATAAAAATAATCCACAGGCAAAAAAAATCTTAGAAAATAAGGCACGTCAACAATGGTCTGACGTTGGTTTGAGAACATGGAGAGCGATAAAAACCACCGAACAATGGAATGAAATTTTTCGTCAGCAGAGAAAAGAAAGTTACAACAAAACATACCTGAATAAAGCATTGCGAGTTTTGCATGATATATATTTAGAGCAAGGCAAGATAGATAAAGAATCGTATAATCTCATCCGGAAACAATCGGGTGATCGAAGTTTGATAAAATTAGACACCATTTGTACCCGTTTTTTTGAAAGTTCACAGGATAAATTGTTTGAAGCGGTCAAGAATTATAATCATAGGATTAAAAAAATTATAAGATTATCGGATAAGATAGACGTTTATGACTTTGAAGTTCCAGAAACTCACAATTTTGCTTTAGCGAGTGGAGTTTTCGTGCATAATAGCGCAAAACAGGGGCGTGATCGTCGTCGTCAGGCAATTTTGCCACTCAAAGGCAAGATTTTAAATGTAGAAAAATCTCGCATCGATAAAATGCTAGCATCGGAAGAGATACGATTCCTTGTGATCGCACTCGGTACAGCCATTGCCGATGAATTCGACTTATCCAAACTGCGCTATCACAAGATTGTGATTATGACCGACGCTGATGTTGACGGTGCTCATATTCGCACTTTATTATTGACCCTTTTCTATCGTTATTTCCCAAAACTTATCGAAGACGGCTATATTTACATGGCTCAGCCGCCGCTATATCGCATTCAAAAAGGTAGCAAGATTGCTTACGCCTACAATGACTCGCAAAAAGAAAATATCATCGCTGATATTCGAGCGACTCTGGCTGATAATAAATCAAAAAAGAAGAAAACTGCCGAACTCGGTGAAGGTGATGGTTTACCCGCCGAACAGACAGATTTGTCTTCGTATGAGACCTCTGCCCTAGAATCTGTTGAAAATATAGAAACAGGTGGCGAGATGAAAATTGCCGGTATCAACATCCAACGCTACAAAGGTTTGGGCGAAATGAACCCGTCACAACTTTGGGAGACGACTATGGATCCGGAACGCCGCGTGCTTTTAAAAATGACCATTGAAGACGCCGAGAAAGCTGATCAGGTTTTTGATGTGCTCATGGGTTCTGAAGTTATGGCCCGCAAAAAATTTATTCAAACCCACGCCAAAAGCGTCAAGAATTTGGATATATAACTTTTCTGCAAACGTCAACTTGGCATAACAAACCCTGCTGGTATAGTGGGGTTTGTTATTTGAAAAATACAAAAAAATAAAAATGCGGAGGACGTATGAAAAAAACTAGAATCAGACATGTGGAACTTGATTGGAATGGGACATTGCGAGATGATTTACAACTTGCCTACGATAGTACACGGGCAATTTTTGACTATTATAATATTTCGCCAGTGCCGACAGTTGATGATTATCGTGACGGCATTAGTTCTGACTTTATGAGATTTTATTATGCCTGGGGTTTTGATGAGACGACTGATCCGGCAGATCTTAATAAAATTCGCCACGCATATTTTAAAGAACACGCAGATGAATTTGGTCTTCATGCTCACGTTGGATCTGTTTTGGATAAGTTACAGCAGATGGGCATTGGTCTTGGTGTTTTGAGTGCCGAGATTGAGGAAGAGCTGAGATATCGAATCAAAAAACATGGTCTCGATAAGTATTTCGATAAAGACCACACTAAGGGTTCGGCGTGGCCGAAAAGGTTTGCATTTGAAGCGCGTTGTAGAGAACTTTTTCGGACGTATGGGCCAGATGAGATATGCTATGTTGGTGATACGGATGATGATATATGGTGTTGCAAACTGATGGGTATTAGGTCGGTTGCGTTTGGTGGTGGCTATAATACCGAGCATCGTTTGAAAGAAACACAACCGGATCATTTGATTTACGATCTTCGTGATATTATCAAAATAGTAAAAGGATAATAAATCATATGTTAGCTTCTTAATATGCCAAAACTTGTTGTGGGTATCGTCGGTTTACCAAACGCGGGGAAAGGAGAGGCGCGTAGAATTATCAAGTCTTATTTTTTGGGACTTGGTGTGTCTTGCGATGATATGAGTTTTTCTGATGTATTGGGTAGGTGGCTTGATGAACTTGGCATTCCACGAGAACGTAAAAATTATCAGCTTCTACCCAAAATTATGCATCAGACTAATTGGCAAGGTATTCATGATCCAAAAACGATTTTGAGCCGGGCGGTTAGCCGTAAAATTAGTGAGTCTAAAGCCGATGTCTTTATTGCTGATGGGATGCGCTGGG